>CAZOKT010000045.1:0-3463 GCA_964580505.1 uncultured Parabacteroides sp.
TATAACTTCATAGCACTTTATCGGAAAAGCGGAGCTATCACGGAGCTATCTCCATCGTTTGGAGCTGGCTCGATACTCAACAATCGTGAGATAATCAAATAGAGATTTACGTTAGGCATGACCGGCAGCTCGGCTCCTTGCTTGAAGGAAGGACCGGCGGCATAGAAGATAGCCTCCATCTCGGGGGCGTAGTTATCATACCCATGTGCGCCGCCACTATACGCATCTGGATTATTTCGGAACACGACATAGGTACCCATGTTGGGCGATACAACCAATTCGGGTACACGTGGATTCGAGCCATACACATATTTATCAGGGATTTCCTCTTTGCGCCATACCGTAACATTAGGCACCTTTTTCAGGATTTCATACGCTTTCTCGGCATAATCCTCTTTGGGATAGAGCAATGTCGGGACACCCTCGAATACATGATGGAAGCTATCACGCGGGAGATACTCGGCAAGGTTTACCGATTCTTCCGGTGTATAAGTTGCCATACCGTGGTCAGATACCACAAGGAAATCTATTTTGTTGAAGATTTCCAGCGTACGTGCTTTCGTAAAGAAATATCCCAACACGCTATCTACATGTTCCACCATGCGTAGAGTGGCCGATGAATCAGGCGTACATACATGTCCCGTATGGTCAGGCTCTTCGAAATACCACATAATCAAATGAGGACGAGTTCCTTCCGGACGTTGAAGCCAAGCAATAACCGAATCCGCACGGGCAGGGAAAGGCACGGAGGAATCGAATTTCTTCCATATCGAAGGCTGGCCACTTGCTAAGGGCAATTCGCTCCCTACCCAATAGAAAGATGCTGTACGTATGCCTTGACGCTCCGCCGTATTCCAAATAGGCTCACCTCCAAAGAAGCGCGGGTCGAGGCATTTCATTGTATAGACGCTATCCAACTCTGCATCATAAAAGGAATTGTTGATTATCCCATGATGATCCGGATGAAGCCCCGTCGCCATACTGTAATGGTTTGGAAAGGTAACGCTCGGATAGCAAGGGCGGAATGCTGCACGCACGCCGACTTTAGCCAAAGAATCCAACGTGGGAGTGTGGGCACGGCTCGGATAATCCGAACGGAATCCATCCATCGAGAGTACCACTACATATCGTTCGTCCTTTTGCGGAGTAGAAGTACAACTTCCCAACAGTAGGCATAAAAGCCCGAAAATACAACTAAGTTTCATTTGTTTCATAACTATAAATTTGTCGATTTATACCTATCCATTGTCGTTATGTTCTTGCAGGCTGATACCTATGCCTTTATGGACTTGGAGCGTGATGCCTGTATCTTTTGCCAGATACTTCCTTAGTTTGGAGATGAACACGTCGAGGCTTCGGGAAGAATAAAAGTCGGAAATACCCCAGATAGAGGTAAGGATTTCCTCTCGGTTCACGATGTTTCCTTTCTGCTTGCAAAGCATCTCCAGTACCTTTGCCTCCTTTGCGGTAAGCGACTGATGTGCTTCTTCGTAAATTAAGCAACTCTGGGTGGGGAGGAAACGATATTTTCCTATCTGATACACATCAGAGAGAGGCTTCTCATCCGATTGCATCGAGGCTTGCTTTACCTTCAAAACGGCTTGGATATGGGCATCGAGTTCTTCAGGCAGGAAGGGTTTCTTGATGTAAAAATCCGCGCCTGATTGATAACCGTTGATTACATCCCGCGCCGTGGTCAGTCCCGTGATGAAGATAATCGCCACATTCGGATGATGTGCACGGATATGTTGCACCATTGTTCGTCCGTCCATTACAGGCATCTCCACGTCTGATACAATCACATCGAACCTTCCTTGCGCGAGCTTATCCAAACCCTCTTGCCCGTTCGAAGCCGTTTCGATCTCATAACCTCCTATCATCTGCTCCAAACTGCTCTTCAGGATAAAGCTCAAATTCTTATCATCTTCTACCAACAATACGTGTGTCATGCTTTTTCCTCCTCGACGGGTAATGAGAGAATAAACTCGCTATATATGCCTTCCACGCTATTTACCTCGACCAACCCGTTCATTTCCGTTAATACTCGATATACATAATTTAGTCCCAATCCGAAGCCGGATACCTTTTTCTCCTTGCGATATTCCAATCCGCCCCGCTCAAACTTCTCGAAGATACGCTTTTGTTGCTTGAGCGGAATGCCCCAGCCATTGTCCCAGACTTTAATATAAACATATCCATTTTCAGCTTCGGCCGAAAGGCGTATGCGCACCTCTTCATTCGAATACTTTATGGAATTGTCTATCAGATTGCCGATAGCCTCCTTCAGATACTCTTCATCTGCCAAGAAAGAAGGGAGCGAAGGAGGGCAATCTATTTCAAAGACTACCTTTTTCTCCGCCTTTACTTGGAATTTTTTCACTAACTCGTCGAATAGTTTAGGCAAGTCTACCTCACTCTTCACTAACTTCAATCGGGATTGCTCCGATTTGGCAATGGTCAATATCTTCTCGGAAAGGTTCAAAAGGTGGGAGCTCTCTTCTTTTAAGATAGAGAAGTATTGCTTCCGAAGCTCCGGTTTATTATCCAGGATGCCGCTCTCCAACGTATGCCCCGCCATTGAAATGGTGCTGATAGGCGTCTTCATATCGTGAATCATCGCATAAGTAAAGTCCTGACGCAAGCGGGCAATCTTATTTTGCCGGATAATAATCTTCACCTGATACACGATGCAACCTGCCACGAAAAGTATCAATAGAACGGTAGCGACCAGCATCATGCCCATCTTCTGGAAAGCTATCCAGTAGGGGTTCACGATGATTGCCTGCACGGCTCTCGTATGTTCCTCATTAATAAAGACCGGCTTCGTTTCCACTGTTCGGATAGAGGGTTTCACTTTTGCATTCTCTTTTCCCAAAAGGATATTCCCTGACGAATCCACCACTTGGCATACCAACTTCGCATGATAGCCATCATTTGCCAAAACAGCTGTAAAAAGGGAATCGAGCAAAGGCAAAGATACGGTAGAGTTATATAGGGAATCGGCATAATGATGCAAGGTAGTTGTAATGAAATCCAGCATAGCTTGCTCGTTCGACGACTCCTCCCAGTTAAATACCCTCACGGCTTCCACATCTACCTCAGAGCCTTCATCCTTAAGCTCTTTCAATCGCATGATAGCTTCGTCTATAACCGTTTTCGGAAATAACCGGTTACCCGTTTGTAACAACTGGAGTTCTATCAGTCGGTAGGTATTTACCAGCCACAAGCTCTGGATAGCCACGATTGCCACCAAGCCTAATGCTGTCAATATCTTGATATATTTTCCGTTCATCTTGTGTATTTGTGTACAAAAGTAAAAAAAATCGGAAAGGTGGGCTATATACATAACTATTTCTTAACATAACGTGAAACAAGAACGGTTGCCCGTCATTGACAAAACACAAGTCAGTGGCGGGTTGCTTTTCATTCGACAATAGGTGCTTTTGCGACCCATGCATGACTC
>CAZOKT010000045.1:3563-13957 GCA_964580505.1 uncultured Parabacteroides sp.
GTGGCGGGTTGCTTTTCATTCGACAATAGGTGCTTTTGCGACCCATGCATGACTCATTTTACGACTCATGCATGACTCGTTTTATGACCCATGCATGACTCGTTTTATGACCCACTCGTGGGTCGCTTTGGTACCCCACGAGTGAGTCGCTTTAATACCCCACTCGTGGGTCGTTTTAGTACCCCATGCATGGGTGTCAATGATACCCCATATATGGGTGCCAGTGATACCCCATACATGGGTTACATTTGTACCCCTTGCATGAATTATCGGACTCACGTTAAGATACCTCTTGTGATAACTATTTTATAACAATCGCATAACCATGCGATAACCTATAGTCTCCGGGAAAGGTGATTATTTTGCACCAGAAACAAGAAATTAAAACATATCAATATGAGACGTACATTTATTATTGCGGGAATTGTTGTAGGTGCGGCTATTCAGTTGGCTGCCCAAAACGTAAAAGGAAGAGTAATAGATAACCATCAACGCCCCGTCGAGGCGGCAACGGTGATTATGCAATCTCCCGACTCGGCTTTTATAGACGCGACCATTACGGACTCGCTCGGCTGTTTCTCCTTCCAAAAGGAGCCGGAGCCGTATCGCCTCATCTTTCAGCATCTTTTGTTCAAGACGCAAGAGAAAGAAGGACATACGTCGGACGTAGGCACGATAACGTTGGAAGCGAATGAATATACGCTGGACGAAGTGACGGTTCGGGGTGAACGTCCGCAGGTTAAGGTCGAGAATGGAGCGCTGGTGTATGATGCGAATCTCTTGGCGGAACGCACCACGGCAAGCAATGCGTATGAATCCATCTTGCGTGTGCCGGGCGTAGTAGAGCATGATGATGCTATCACCCTTACCGGAGCCAAGGAAGTTACGGTGGTTATTAACGGGAAACCCTCTTCCATGAGTACGGAGCAGCTGATGATGCTTCTGAAGAGTATGCCGGTTTCTAACGTCGAGAACATCGAAGTAATGTACAACGCTCCGGCGAAATACCGTGTCAGGGGAGCCGTTATCAATGTGGAATTGAAGCAATCCAAATCGGATGAGCCTTTCCTGTGTGGAGAAATAAGCGGCAATTACAAACAATCCGTTTATGCCGGGGGAGGAGGGAACCTCAGTCTTTCCTATTCAGGCAAGAAAATATCGGCGGATTTGAGTTATTCACCTCAGTATAGACATTCCGACAATAACGCGGATATTATGTCCTTCCATACGTTAAATGACGAAACCTACAACATCTCGCAAGAGAATGAAGGTAATGTAAAAGCGTTGAATCATAACCTGCGCTTCGGCGTGGATTATCAAATCGCAGAAGGAAGTAACCTGAATGTGGCTTATACGGCATCCTTCAAGACCAACGGAGAATCCTATCAGAAGTCCATAGGCAACTATTCGAACTCGGATAACTTACGCACCAGCGAATCGCAAATGCACAATGCCAACGTGGATTACACCTCTGCTTTCGGATTGAATGTAGGCTTGGATTATACGCATTACCATAGTCCGTCCATACAAGACTTTACCGACCAGTCTGAAGCGGAGGAACAACACTTTCTCGTAGATGAGTATCAAACTATTGACCGTTGGAATGTCTATGCCGGACAGACCCACGATTTACCCAACAACTGGAGTTTCAATTACGGCATCGACTTCACCTTTGCCCATGAGAAGAGCGGGCAGACATATTATTCGCAGGAAGGTCCCGATCTCTCTTCGCTCAATACGGATACGAAGAGAAAAGAGGAAACCTACAACTTCTACACAGGTGTGGAGAAGGCATTCAACGAGCGGTTCTCACTCTCCCTCTCGGTGGCTGGCGAGCGGTATAAGCTCATGGATTACCGGAAGTGGGCGATTTATCCGGCGTTCCAGCTTAGTTACCAGCTAAATCCTTTGCATATCTTTCAGTTAGGGTTCTCGACGGACAAGGAATATCCCGACTATTGGACGCTTCAGAATACAACCAGTTACCTGAATGGCTATACGAAAGTTCTCGGGAATCCCAATCTGGTTCCATTTACCGACTATTCCGCTCAGCTCACCTATATATTCAGGGGTAAGTATATTGCGAACGTTTATTACCATTATATAAAAGATTATTTCATGCAATTGCCTTATCAAAGCCGAGACGAATTGTCCCTGATTTACCAACACATCAACTATGATTATGAGCAAAACGTAGGTCTAACCCTGATGATTCCCTTTTCGGCAGGCAATGTCTGGAATGCGCAATTTATACTGGACGGTTCCTATAATAAAGATGTTTGCGATTCCTATCATGACATCAGCTTCAATCGGACAAACGTGCGTGGCATCGTCCAGATGAACAACTCGTTCCACCTCTCCTCCCAACCCGATATTCGCTTCGAACTGAATGGAATCTATGCCAGTCCGACGTTACAAGGTATCTACGACCTCAGCTCCATTTGGAAGATAGATGCGGGTGTGAAATGGACTTTTGCCCAACAACGTGCCGAATTGAAAATACAAGGCAACGACCTGTTCAATGGCGCGACACCCGATGGAAGCATCGATTACCGCGGGCAGAAGCTCGATATGAAGCTCGGTAACGTAACACGAAACCTCACTCTCACCTTCACCTACAAGTTCAACGGCTACAAGGAGAAAACTCATAAAGAGGTAGACACGTCGAGGTTCGGGTATTGATAAGATAGCAGCACGGTGGAACAGGAAAAATCTCCGCCATGTTGCTCCTCCCATTGTTTATTTTAAAAAGAGAAAAAGCATAGAAATGTTTGGCTTTAGATAGAATCACTCTCTTCGGGGCTAAGAGCAAGGCGGTTTCTCAGGCTGGAAAGGAAATGGCGAGCCTCATCCCTTGGCGTTGGCCATTTCCTGACCAATGAGCTTAATACGAGAACAGTGCATGACACAGTTTATTTTATATCACTATTTATGGCCCATATCTTCATCCAATGAATTAAATATATCACCAAAAATTTCTTCAGCGAAGAAATAAGTAGCATTGCAGAACAATTCAGGGTCTTTAATCAAAGCGATTTTATTCAGCTTTCCACCTTCGGTGATGACATCTTCAGCAGGAATATTCTCATGTTTCTTCTCTTCATTCGGGTCATATTCATAACTGATATCCGTCATTGTAGCTGTATAATGCCCATCTTTACATTCGATGCTCAATCGATACTTTAAAAGGGTTTTATCTGTTTCGTTTAATAATAGTTCAACTTTTGAACTGACAAATATGGTATGTTTTTTCTTGTTTGTAACGACGTTCGACAAAAAGATATCTTTAGCATAATTATTTTTAGCCCATTGACTAATGCCCTTATAAATTTCACTCACTTTCATGTCATCCATATCGACATTATCTACATAGCAAACTTTACCATTTCGTATTGGCGCACAATCATCTGATATACCTATTTGTCTTTGCCCCCATGCCAGAAGTGGGACAAACAGCAACCAGATTATAATTATTCCTCTCATGACAACAATGTTTATTATTTCACCCAGATATTCAATACTTCGCCTATAATTGTATGGTTCTCACCGTCTTCCGTTTCTCCCTGCTTACTACACTCTACAATCATTCGTATTTCTTCATCATCAGATGCAAATTGCAAAGTGTACACTTCGCCATCTTTCACGCCTTTACAAAATTCACTTTCTTTAGGAATAGAAACCGAAGCGATTTGTTTACCGAACAGTTTGCCGAAACCTTTCCATACCACTCCTTTTCCCAACAAAATATTATCATCCACCTTGACTACCAATGAACTGTTGGGTAAAAAGTTTTGCATTGTAGTTGGGATATTGTCCACATTTATTCGCGTAAATCCTTCTGGATCCTTCTGAGTTCGTACAAATTTGACAGAGGGCACTTCCTCTTGAACCTTATGCACCGAAGTTTCAACTTGGGCATACATTTGTTCGAAAGCCTGTTCTGCACTATCGAAAAGAGCCTCGGCAAAATCAATTGTACTTTTACGGAATTTCCCCGTAATTCGGCTGAGTTTACCTTTATATATTGCATATTTATCAGTTATCCATTCTTCCGCTATGTATTTTTCCGGCATATCTTGATAAGAGACATTATATTCATAACGGATATTCGTCAATTTAATCAAGCACGAATCATCCTCACAATGGATACGCACTTGATAGGACAACTTCGAACGATCCAACGAAAAAAAAGAGCTAGAAAATACGATATATTCCTTTCCTACTGCTGCAATCTCTCCATTCTCTGAATTTTGGAATACCACACGACCTTCGCTCTCTTTTTCCTTATCATCTACAAACCGTTCATTCACCCAACTCAAAGCTAAGGCGTACATTTCTTGACGATTCGTAGATGGGATATGAATCAGTTTTGAGAAAACAACTTTTCCATTTTCCTCCGGAACAGCACCTTCCAAATATTTATGATCTTCTTGTGCTGATAAAAAGAATGGCAATAAAGCCAATACATAAATTACATATTTCATGGAATTCTATTTTAAATTTCTGCCAAAGATATAAATTTGCTTTTTTAATTTGTCTGCTTTGGGCAAATTAATTATTCTAATTACTCTTAATCAAGAAAAAAAAACTCTATATTTGCAACCTGATAAAAAATTGGGTACAAAATCAGATACAATAAAGTAATAACAAAAACTATAAGTACAAATGCAAAACAAAGGATTTGTGAAAGTCTTTGCTGTACTACTAACGCTGGTGTGTTTGTTTTATCTATCTTTCTCGTTTGTGACGAACAGATACAACCGAAAAGCAGCAAAGTATGCAGATGGAGACCCCGTGAAGGAAAGTCTTTATTTAGACTCTTTATCGACAGAAAAGGTCTGGTTGGGCTATACGCTCAAAGAATGCCGTGAGATGGAAATTAGCTTAGGTCTGGATTTAAAAGGTGGAATGAACGTCGTATTGGAATTGAGTGTTCCTGACGTAATTCGCTCTTTAGCCAACAATAATCCAGATGAGAACTTCAACAAGGCATTGGATTTAGCTTATGCTCATCAGGCTACCAGCCAGAAAAATTTTATAGATTTATTTGCCGATGAGTATAGAGCATTAGATAGCAATGCTCGATTAGCATCTATTTTTAGCACTTTTGAGTTAAAGGATAAAATCACACCGCAAAGTTCAGATGCACAGGTTATCTCAGTATTGAAAAACGAATTGCAAAGTGCTATTGATAATTCTTTCAACGTATTACGTACGCGTATTGACCGATTTGGGGTAGTTTCCCCGAATATCCAACGTTTGGAAACAGCCGGACGTATATTGGTAGAATTACCGGGTGTAAAAGAACCGGAACGTGTTCGTAAACTATTGCAAGGTAGTGCCAATTTGGAATTTTGGGAAACCTACAAATTACCGGAAATCTATCAACAATTGGTTGCGGCCGACGCTGCATTAGCAAATGTTTTATTGGCAAACAAAGCTGATTCTACCACTACAACTCCGGTAGAGATAGAGGATGTAGTTGCAAAAACCGAAGCATTTGACAGTGAGACGGATTCTCTTTTAGCTAAGATACAAGATAATCCGGATGCTGCCATACAAAATCAGAGTATCGAAGAATTTGCTAAGCAACATCCATTGTTTGCGTTATTGCAAATCAATCAATATAACGGGCAATTAGCACAAAGTACAGTTGTTGGTTATGCAAGAGCTGCCGATATGACTAAAATAAATGAGTATCTGAACTTAAAGCAGGTTAAAGATGCCCTTCCACGTAATTTGACGCTAAAATGGGGCGTTAAAGCTATAGATGAGAAAGGTTTGTTTTATGAACTATATGCGTTAAAAGTGACTAATCGAGACGGTTCTCCTGCTTTGAGTGGAGATGTAGTTACAGATGCAAAAGCGGACTTCAGTCAGCAGCCTGGACGTACCGAACAGATAGTTACTATGGATATGAATGCAGAAGGAGCAAAGGCATGGGCTCGTTTAACGAAAGAGAACATTGGCCGCTCAATCGCTATTGTATTGGACGATATGGTATACTCTGCTCCAAATGTGCAAACAGAAATTACGGGTGGGCAATCTACTATTACCGGTAACTTTACTCCGGAAGAGGCTAAAGATTTGGCAAACGTATTAAAGTCTGGTAAAATGGCCGCTTCTGTTCATATTGTTCAGGAAGATGTCGTAGGTCCTTCATTAGGGCAAGAGGCCATTAATGCAGGTTTTATCTCATTCATTATCGCATTGGTATTGTTGATGGCTTATATGTGTGTATTCTACGGACTGCTTCCAGGAATGATTGCTAATGGGGCACTTATCTTGAACATTTTCTTCACAATGGGTGTTTTAGCGTCTTTCCAAGCTGTACTGACATTGCCTGGTATTGCTGGTATGGTATTAACGTTAGGTATGGCTGTTGATGCAAACGTGTTGATTTATGAACGTACGAAAGAAGAGCTTCGAGCAGGTAAGGGATTAAGTAAAGCTATTGCAGAAGGTTATAGCAAGGCCTTTTCTGCAATATTTGATTCAAACTTAACATCAATCATCACAGGTATTGTATTGTTCTATTTTGGTACAGGTCCTATACGGGGTTTCGCAACAACATTGATTATCGGTTTGTTTGCTAACTTCTTAACGGCTGTATTCTTGACTCGTATTGTTTATGAATCTCTTTTGGCTAAAGACAGAATAAAACATATAACTTTTGTAACATATATTACCGAAAATCTTTTACGCAATCCGAAGATTAACTTCTTGGGAGCTCGTAAAATAGGCTACCTAATTCCTGTTGGAATTATTATTATAGGTTGTATATCTATGGTAACGGTAGGTTTAAACGAAGGTATCGATTTTACCGGTGGACGTAATTATATTGTCCGTTTCGACAAAAACGTACAAACGGATGAAGTACGCAACTTGTTAGAACCGCAATTAGACGGTGCAGTTAGTGTAATCACAATTGGTTCTTCAGACCAAGTGCGTATTTCGACAAACTATCGTATTGCGGATACAGATCCCAATGTAGATCAGGATATCGAATCTAAGTTGTATGAAGGTTTAAAACCATTGTTGAAAGAAGGAACCACATTGGATGAATTCACTGGTAATTATGTGAAGAGTTCCCAAAAAGTGGGACCGTCAATGGCTGATGATATTAAAAATGCAGCTTTCCTTGCTGTCATTTTCTCTATGATTTGTATGGCTGCTTACATTTTGCTTCGTTTCCGAGATATTTCTTTCTCAATCGGTGCTTTTGCCACAGTTGCTACCACAACATTCTGTATCATAGCATTCTATACTTTGTTATGGAAAGTGTTACCATTCTCTATGGAAGTTGATCAAACTTTCATAGCGGCTATTTTGACCATTATCGGTTACTCGATTAACGATACTGTGGTGGTATTCGACCGTATTCGTGAAACAATTCACTTATATCCTAAGCGAGATCGTTATATAGTTATAAATGACGCACTAAATTCAACATTGAGCCGTACATTTAATACATCATTGACTACTTTAATTGTAGTTATTTGTATCTTCATCTTAGGAGGGAGCACGATACGAAGCTTTACTTTTGCTATCTTATTAGGTATCATTATTAGTACTTATTCTACATTATTCGTTGCAACTCCTATTGCGTACGAAATCCAGAAACACCGGATTCGAAAGCAAGGTGGAAAAGTAGGAATTGGTATCGAAGGCGAAAACGCATAAATGCTTACTTGATATAAAATATAAAGCTGCAATTCGAATATATGGATTGCGGCTTTTTCTATATATTCTACTTTGTTATCCAGTAGTTAAAAAAATATATTTTATTATAGATTTTAGATGCCAAATATTTGAAAATCGTAATCTACTTTGTATATTTGCCCAACTTTATTACAGAACGGTATGGTAAAATTGTTCATGAAAAACAATAGAGTGCTAATCTATAAATTTAAATATTATGTCAATAAGTAGAAGATCATTCCTTCAGAGAGGTGCGGCAGCTGCAGCTGCTTTTACGATTGCACCAAGTTCTATTTTAGGTAAAAGTCACGGATATGTAACTCCGACTGACAAGTTGAACATCGCGGCCGTTGGTATCGGTGGTATGGGTAATGCTAATATTAAGAATGTAGAAAAGACAGAAAACATCGTTGCTCTTTGTGACGTGGACTGGAAATATGCAAAATCTGTATTTGACCGTTTCCCCGATGCTAAGAAATACTGGGATTACCGCAAGATGTATGATGAAATGGACAAATCTATTGATGCTGTTATCGTTGCGACTGCTGACCATACGCATGCTATCATCACAGCTGATGCTATGACATTAGGTAAGCACGTATATACACAGAAACCTTTGACTCACTCTGTTTACGAAGCTCGTTTGTTGACGAACTTGGCTAAATCTACGGGTGTCGCTACTCAGATGGGTAACCAAGGTTCTTCTGATGAAGGGACTGACTTAGCTTGCGAATGGATTTGGAACGGGGAAATAGGTGAAGTAACAAAAGTGGAATGTGCTACGAACCGTCCTATTTGGCCGCAAGGTTTGAATGCTCCGGAAAAAATTGACCGTATCCCAAAGACGTTGAATTGGGATTTGTTTACGGGTCCTGCAGAATTAATTCCTTATAACTCAATCTATCATCCTTGGAATTGGCGCGGATGGTGGCGTTACGGTACAGGTGCTCTTGGCGATATGGCTTGCCACATTTTGCACCAGCCTTTCAAGGCGTTGAACCTTAGCTATCCTACAAGAGTTGAGGGTTCTTCTACTCTTTTATTGCAGGATTGCGCTCCGACAGCTCAGCATGTAAAATTGATTTATCCGGCTCGTGATAATATGCCGAAGGTAGCTATGCCTGAAGTAGAAATTCATTGGTATGACGGAGGTTTACTTCCTGTTCGTCCCGAAGGTTTCCCTGAAGGCGAAGACATGATGGCAATGGGAGGAGGTATCACTATTTTCTACGGAACAAAAGATACTCTTGTTTGCGGTTGCTACGGTCAGAAGCCGAGATTGATGTCCGGTCGTGTTCCTAACGTTCCGAAGGTTTGCCGTCGTGTTCCTAATGCTATGGCCGGTGGACACGAAATGGACTGGGTTGAGGCTTGTAAGGAAAGCCCGGAAAACCGTCGCATTTTGAAGTCTCGCTTTGAAGAGGCCGGGCCGTTTACAGAAATGGTAGATATGGGTGTATTGGCAATCCGTTTGCAAACGTTGAACAAGGAATTGCATTGGGATGGTGCTAATATGAAGTTTACTAATATCAAAGATGATGAAACAATCCGCATTTTGGTTAAAGATGACTTCAAGATTATTGACGGTGATCCCAAATTTGATAGAACTTACACAGACCCAATCAATGCTAAGGCATTTGCTGAAGAATTGATTAAACATAACTACCGTGAAGGTTGGAATTTACCTGATATGCCAAGATAAGTAGTTTTAAACAATTATAAGAATAAAGATGAAAAAGTCAGTACTATTAGTAGGTGCAGCAGCTATGATGATGTGCTTTGCATCTTGCAATGGAGGAAAGAAAGCCGAAGCTCCAGCATCTGAAGCAGCGGTTCCGGAATACAAATTGATGGACTTGCCAACGGTTGATTTATCTACGTTCCCGAAAGATAATGATGGTTGGATTACGCTCTTCGATGGAAAAACATTCAATGGATGGCGTGGATACGACAAAGATACTGTTCCGGGAGCATGGGTAATAGATAATGAAACAATCCACATTCAGAGTTCAGGTAAAGGCGAAGCTGGCGCTGAAAACGGTGGCGACTTAATTTTCGCTCACAAGTTTTCCAATTACGAGTTTGAATTTGAATGGAAAGTAGGTAAAGGCTCTAACTCTGGCGTGCTGTATATGATTCAGGAGGTTGAAGGTCAGCCTTCTTATATTTCAGCACCCGAATATCAAATATTGGATAACGAGAACCATCCGGATGCTAAGTTGGGAGTAGACGGAAACCGTCAGTCTGCATCTCTGTATGATATGATTCCGGCAAAACCTCAGAATGCTAAGCCTATAGGTGAATGGAACAAGGGTAAAATCATGGTTTATAAAGGAACAGTTGTTCACTATCTGAATAGCGATTCTCCTGTTGTAGAATACCACTTGTGGACTCCGGCTTGGAAAGAAATGTTGGATAATAGCAAATTCAGTAAAGATAAATGGCCATTGGCTTATGAATTATTGCTGAACTGCGGTGGTGAGAATAAAGAAGGTTTCATCGGATTCCAGGATCATGGCGATGATGTTTGGTATCGTAATATCCGAATCAAAGTTTTGGACTAATCAAATTTGTTCGCCAATATAATTTTTAGAGAGAAGAAACGAGGCCATCTCAAAATAAACATGAGATGGCCTCAGTTGTTTCATATCATGTTGAAGTCATTTGTATTTTTCCCAAAAGAGAAGTTTACA
>CAZOKT010000046.1:0-13934 GCA_964580505.1 uncultured Parabacteroides sp.
TATTTATTAAAGGTCTCCTACTTTCAGAAGATATTCGGCTATCTGTACGGCATTCAGCGCTGCGCCTTTACGGATTTGGTCGCTTACAGTCCAGAAAGACACTCCGTTTGGATTTGCAAGGTCTTTGCGGATACGTCCTACAAAAACCTCATCACGGTCGGCCACAAACAGAGGCATCGGGTATTCCTTATTCGCCGGATTGTCTTGCAGGATGACGCCTTCGGCATTCGCAAAAGCCTCGCGCACCTCGTCCAGCGATAACGGGCGTTCCGTCTCTACCCAAGTGGCCTCGCTATGGGCACGCATAACCGGAACACGCACGCAAGTGGCGCTGACCTCAATATCAGAGTGCATAATCTTGCGCGTCTCGTTATACATCTTCATCTCTTCCTTCGTGTAACCGTTATCCGTGAACACATCTACGTGGGGAATCAGGTTATACGCCAACTGATAAACGAACTTCTCAACCGTAGGTTCTTCTCCGTTCCGGATTTGTTCGTATTGTTTCACCAACTCCGCCATAGCCGTAGCGCCTGCTCCGCTTGCTGCCTGATAAGTAGCCACATGTACACGCTTGATGTGCGACAGATTCTCGATAGCCTTCAACGCCACAACCATCTGGATAGTCGTACAGTTCGGGTTGGCAATAATGCCGCGCGGACGATTCCGTGCATCTTCCGGATTCACCTCAGGCACTACTAATGGCACGTCGTTTTCCATGCGGAATGCACTCGAATTGTCTATCATGATGGTACCATGCTTGGTAATCGTCTCGGCGAACTCGACAGAAGTGCTGCCACCTGCCGACACGAAAGCAACGTCTATATCCTTAAAGTCGTCGTTATGCTTTAACTCCTTGACTGTATATGGCTTGCCGCGAAAGGTATATTCGCGTCCGGCACTACGAGATGAACCAAATAACACTAAGTTGTCCATCGGGAAATTTCTCTGTTCAAGCACACGCAGGAACTCTTGTCCTACGGCTCCACTTGCACCAACTATTGCTACGTTCATTTTTGAGTTGATTTAATATGAATATTAATGAAATTATTATATTTGCCCGCTGTTAAGCACGTTGAAATTAAACTGCGTGCAAATATAAACAATATTAAAACAAAACTGACGGCTATGAAACAATTTTTACTATTCTTGCTGATTAATCTTCCGCTTTTAGGGTATGGGCAATCTTGGACTGGAGATACCGACAAGTTCACGCTTGAAGGTGACTATTTAATGATGGATGCCGACAAAGAGGCAGAATCTTTGACGCTGGAGCAGTCTTATGCGTTTCCTGCAAATACCGAGAACTGGCAATGGGAATTCTCCCTGTATTTTAAAACAAAACCGACGAATTCGAATTATATCGATGTATATCCCGTCGAGGGCGAGGAAATCCGCTTCCATGCAGGCAAGAATGGGCACGACGCGCTGTTCTCGTTCTCGGTCGGAAGCCAAGAGGTAACGTTCACTTTCGATAAGTATGAATATAAAGAGACCACCGTGTCGGTATGCCTCTCTCTGAAGGACGGGGAATATTGGACGGTCACTTTGGAGGTCTATGATGAACAGACCGCAAAACAGGAACAGCAAACAAAGCAAATAGAAGCCGCCATGCAACTGCCCGCTGCGACGGGCTTTCAGGTAAAAATGACGCATACCAAAACATATCCCAAACATTTCGGCGTTTCCAATCAGATTACCCTGAGCGAGGAGATTGCTGTGCTCCCCGAAGAACCGGATCATCCCTCCACTTCTTTCTCTGCGGGTGATATTCGAATCAATGAGGTGATGGCGAACCCAAACGGCTTCGTACCCCCAACGGAATACATAGAGTTATACAATACATTAGACAGAGAGGTGCAATTAACAGGCTGGACGTTGCAGTATGCGAATAATAACCCGATAGCTTTGGACGAAGTGAAGATGAAGGCAAACGGTTATGTTGTCCTTTATCGTACCGGAGACGAAGCCTTTGATTTGCCGGCCGAATCGGTCTGTGCGTTAGACCAGTTTCCTGCGAACTTGGCGAATGACGGCAAGGCGCTCGCCTTATATTATAATGAAGAGGAGATAGACCAATACACTTATCCCGAAGCAGAGGCAGGCAAGTCGTGGGAATACGGAGATGATGGCTGGCATCTCTGCTCGGACGAGCGGGGCGGGACGCCGGGTGAGGAGAACTCGGACGGCATAACGGAAGAAGAGCCGGAACTGCCTGCCGAATCGTTTGCTTATCAGTCTGTGAGGCTGACAGAGGTGATGGCAAACCCGAAAGGATTCGAGCCGGAGACGGAATATATCGAGTTGTTCAATACTTTAGACCAAAGCGTCACGCTGGCGGGATGGACGTTGCAGTATGACGGCAAGCGGGACATGGCGTTAGACGGGATTTCGATGCCGGCGGGGTCGTATGCCGTGTTGTATGATAAGGAGAAAACACCGCTGACGGAGGCAAATGCGTATCCGGTGGAAAAGCTCTATCCGTTGGCGAATGAGGGCGAAAAGTCGCTTGTGCTCTACGATGCGACAGGCAAGGAGATAGACGCCTGCACTTATCCGAAAGCGAAGGCGGGCAAATCGTGGGAGTATGGCGCAGCCGGCTGGCACGTATGTTCGGACGAGCGGGGCGGGACGCCGGGTGAGGAGAACTCGGATGACGAGGCGGATAGCGATGAGGAATCGGATGAATCAGTCGGCTCGGAGAATCCCGACCTGCTGCATCCTGAAGCCGGAGAGATTGTCATCAACGAACTGCTGCCCGAACCGTTCGCAGGCGGGAGCGAGTACATCGAGCTGCTGAATCGCTCGGAGCGCGACCTCTCGCTGGCGGACGTTTCCCTCTCGACGCGCAAAAAGGAGGGTACGCTCGGTACGCCCTATTCGCTGGCTTCGTATGAGGGAGTGCTGGAGGCGGGCGGGTATCTGCTGCTTTCCAAGTCGATAGCCGGGGTGGAAGCGTTCTATACTTTGCCGGTGGCGGCAAACTGCTTGGAATGCAAATTGCCGGTGCTTTCCAATACGGGTGCGTCGGTGGTGCTCTATCGCACGTCTGACGAGACGATTATCGATGAGGTGACTTATTCGCCGAAATGGCACGATGCGTTGGTCAAGAATCACAAAGGCGTGGCACTGGAACGTATCCATCCGGAGGGCGATTCGCAAGATGCCTCCAACTGGACATCGGCGGCATCCGCAGCAGGCGGGGGCACGCCGGGCGCACAAAATTCGCAAGTCAGCGCGGCAAGTCCGACGGGCAACGAATCGATTTCCATCCCGATCTATCAGTCGGGTAACTATCAAATCAGCTACCAACTGACGGAGTCGGGCTACTCGGCGCGCGGGTGGGTGTTCGACATGAACGGCCGCCGCGTCGCCGTACTGGCAGACAATGTGTCATTGGGCACGCAAGGCACGCTGGAGTGGGACGGGTGCGGCAGCAACGGCACGCGCCTCTCCAGCGGAGTGTACATCATGTACTTGGAACTCTGGACGGCAAGCGGCAAGATTCATCGGAAGAAGGCGGCTTTTTTGGTGCATTAACCTCCAGAGTTGAAATTTCAAACAAGAATACCCGAAATAGTTTGTGTTTTGATTAAAGTCGGTTGTACCAAACCCGTAAGTAATGGACAATGGACAATTTTACGCCGGAAGGTAATTGTCCATTGTTAACTGCCTATTGCATCTCATTGTGATAGCGAGAAGCGGAGCGAGATGCCGTAGTCGGAATCGGACGTAGGATAAGAAGTGGAAACCAGCGGCTGATTGATTTGCAGGTCGTAATACGCACTAAGCGTCAACATGCTGCTCAGTACATAACTTGTCGAGAACTGAATCGTCTTCGCTACATTTCCGCTCGTTGCCTGAGTAACTTCTGTCTCTATCTTCCGGATAAGCGACTGCGTTTTGCGGTAAGAAAAATCCAGACGCAGGTCCAAATCGTGATTCACGTTTGCTTTTTTCTTCATCTTCAACACCTTGTTGAACTCTGCGTAGGTATATCCCACACCCACTGCAAGTTCGTTTGTATTCGATTCTACCAGCTGATAAGAGGAGACACTCAAGTTCAACGTACGTGAGGTACGGTATTCCACGCTTCCCGTCACACTGCTCAGCGTCGTCACATTGATGCCCAACAGCGGAGAGAATCCGTCTGTAAGGGTTACGGAAGATATTTCGTAGGCAGACGAAGGCGTCGGGTATCCGGTAGTTGTACTGTTCGTGAAGCCCAAGCTGTTTCCGGCATCCACCCAATTCAGATACGAAGAGTATGACCCCACACTGTAAGTCGCTTTATACTGGTGGCTCAAAGTAACATCCTTGAAATATTTTTGGAAGAACGGGATTTTCGATAATCCGCTGTACGTAATGCTCCAGTTAGGCAACAGGCTCTTGAGAGACGGGAAAGCGGTCAGTCCCACCTTCGACGGGTCTTTTCCGGTATAAGCCGCCAGGAATGCCGGAATGAGCACGTCGGCAGAATTCTGGCTTACGCCGCCGTAATTTGAATTATACGCCTGCCCCGCCAGTTTCGTTCCGGCAATGAACCCGCTGTTCGGGTAAGAGGTATTGGCATACGCCTGCTCGTAACGGGCGGCAATGATGGCGCGATACTCGATGAACTTCTCGAATTGCTTGGATGCATAGCCGTTGGACGCACTTCTTCCTCCGAACAGAGAGCCCCCCAAAGCGATAGTCGTCATGGTGAAGCTGCCCCCGTACGTTTCCGGCATGCCGTCGTACATGAACTGTATTTCCGTATCACGAGAATCCACCCGGTTCGCATTCAAGTCAATCCTCAAATCCGGCAGCGGCTCTAATGTGGCACGAATCGTCAAGGTCTTCGAGTTGTTAATCTCCGCCGCCGTGACATCCTCGGTGTTCTTGATTAACCAGCCCCGCTCGTCCGCTTTATCCATATAACTGCGACTCACCGCCCCAAAAGCGAAAGCCAATCCCGGAGCATAGCCGTAAGCCTTGCTGGATTGCCCGAAAATATTCCCTATTTCCGGAGAAAACCCGGGCAGCATCATCCCGTCGCTCCGCGTATATTGCACACTCAGTCGGCGCAACATCATCGCGATGCGGCTGGTATATTCGAGCGACTTCGTCATAAACTCTTCGCGCTTGCTTGCGCCCGGCCGGATAGTCAGCTTCAGATGCGCCGTATCGCGGTTCAATATCTTCACCTGTGCATAATTGATAGGTTTATATTTGACCGTGTAACGCTTCCCGTCTGCACCTACTGCCGTAATCTGCACCTTCTTCGTAAACATACCGTGCTGGACGATTACATCGCTGTCCGGACTCAAAACAATCTCCTTCTCCAGTTTCACTTCCTTTTTCTTCTTCTGTGCCCGGCGATTGTTATTGTTTCGCGCCGTTGTATTGAACTTCTGATTAATCTTCTTCAAGTAAGGGTTCTTGTTATATAAAGACTGGAAGTTAAAGTTCCCCTGCCAACTTATCTGACGCTGATTCTTGATTACATTTCCCACTGGGTCTTCATCCTCGATTTCGGCACTACGCTCCCAATTATAAGTTGCATCATAGGAAGCCGAGCTGGTCACCCAATCCAACACCGGAATATATTGGAGCGGCATATTCCAAGTTACAGAGAAATCCTGATCGTACGTCAGCGGTGTACCTAAATTCAGAATGCTCTGCCAAACGGAATCTTTCCAAATCTTATAGTCGTCCGGATTCAGTTCCTTATTTACCTGCACATACGGCTCTTCGATGCGGGCATTCGTCCCGGAAGAAAAATTCACGGACAGATTATTGGTTAAGTCCCAACGCAAGCTGAACGCTCTATCCCAATAAAACTCCTGACTGAACGAAACCGGAAGATTACTTTCTCCACCATATTGCAGACTGGTCAAATCGCGCAACTGTATTTCATAATAATCCCGCGTCATGGCCGATTGGAAGCTGATATTCGATGGCAGATAATTTAATCCGAACTGCTTAAGATATTTGGTATAACCGTTATTGGTCTTCAGCTTATTAAACGGACGAAACGGTTTTGCATAGGGCGTATAGGAATAACCCAAACTTCCGTTCCAGTTTACAGTCTGTTCATACTCCGTATTTGGGTCTTGCTCCTTTTGTTCGCTGTACGAATAGCTCAATGTAAAATTAGCCGGGTCGTAAGGCATCGGATTTTTGCTTTGGACATCCACATGCACATTATTAAAAGCAATACTCTTTATCGTAGTTCGCGTAATAGAATAATTTTTAATGGAGTCCTTTTCCGCTTGCGTTTCTACATTATCCAATGCGTCGCTAAGTTTTATATCCGTATTGAGCGGGTCATACTCCGGAGTTGTCGTCTCGCGTGAATAAGCATAATAAAACGGAATGCTTACTTTGGCTTTTTCCGGGAAGAATTTACCTAATTCAAGAGACGTGGAAAAACTGTATAACGTGTAATCTTCCATCCGTCGTTCCGTAACAGACTGGTCTAACGCTCCAAATCCAGCGGTTTCGATATGCCCAGCAAAATTTACCGTTCCTAAATCGGACAAAGCTATATTCACATTTGCATTTGCAGCCCAGCCTCCTTCCTCTTCGATACCGGCTAAACGTAATTCGTTCACCCAGATTTCCCCGTTTTTAATTCCTGAGGTAGAAATATTTCGTACACCAATCATAATGACTTGTACTTTCGCCAAAGTGGGATTACCTTTAATTCGGACGGTATTGACCGTATTGTCCGGGTCATAATCCGAGTAAACGATCTGATAAGAAACTCCGTCTTTCCCTTCATTTTTTGCTTTGTTTCGAGCAACCTTTAGGTCTGTCAAGGTTTCTAATGCGAAGTCCATCATATTAGAGGTTGGCCAAACTTCCGTAGAACCATTTGTGTAAGTACCTGCGGGAGTTACCGTCAGAGGCACCTCATATTCATAATAATTATTCGTGTAATCAGAACCTAAACGAATGAAGACAGCCAAATCACCATTAGACAATCCTGTCGCATCATCAATCAACGCTTCCGCATGGGTAAATAATTGCAATCGTGAATAGCGTCGCAAATCATAACTTGTACTTTTATAGACAGCTATGGCATCTTGGACAGACAAATTAGTAACTTTCAACGATAAAGACTGCTCATTTTCCAAAGTAATCTGCGCTTGTGTAGGGTCACTTATTCGGGTGACTCCCGGAGGAAGCACATAATTTACGGGCGTACGACTGCTGTTCTCTTCGATATTTACAGTTGAAACTTCCAACGTGGCATCAACCGACGAAGTTGTACTCGAGTTGGATAAATCCTGTTCGTAAATACGCCATTCGCCGCGAACTAATTCAAATGTAGCGAAACGTAGAATGGCGGTTTCTTTGAATCCAGTCATATACATACGCATGAAGCGAACCGTCGTAAAATCCTCTATTGACCCGATTACGCGGTCGTATTGCTTAATGGGAATTTTAAATTGATACCATTTCACGGAACTTTTCTCGCCGTTAGCCAGCTGTACAGTCGTTTCCATTTCATCCGTAATGTAATTGGAACCAACCTGCATATCTTGCGGACGGAGAGATATTTTATATTCGAAATAACTCTCCGTTTCGTTTAGTGTATTATCTTCATTCAAGTCCTCTACATCCGGTGTCGTCTGAGAAGCTGTGCTATAACTCTCCGTCGATTCCTGCGAGTTCCCTTCAGTTCCATTATAGCGCTTGTAACGCTCTAATACACCTAATTGCTGTGCATCATAATCCGAACCACGAAAATGGTGATACTTATCGCCGGAAGGGTTATTCAATATGGACAATGGGTCGTCTTGCCATTCTGCCAATGTGGTTGCAGAAATCTGTGGTGTCAATTGCTCTAAAAAATCCTGATAAGTAGAGAACTGTAATTCTTGCTCAGAAGACAAACCATTTAATCCGACATCTTGTAATTCCCGTGCTCCAGAACTATTGTCGAAGGCATATACTGTACTTTGTTGAGTAGGGACTAATCCCCAGACAGTTGTATCGACTGCCGAATAATCACCATCTACAGGAAGACCATTTTCAAAAAACTTCTTTTCATCTTTCAATATATCTTCTGAAACATTTCCTAAATTAAAATATAAATCTCCCCCCTCGGTTGTTGCACTATTATAGACGAAGGGATCCATAAGCCAAAATTCAATATATTCAATATTAAGCGTCTCAAAATTTACTTGGTCCATCTTCCGCATAATACCCCCCCAACGTTGCTCGGGATTCTGTAATGTTCCATCCGAATTTACATTTTCTGCATCCAAATTGTATGGGCCACGTTCGTTCGGATAGTAAGCGACATTAAGTACGGAAAGCTGAGTATTATCGTTAACACCCACATCTGTCGTAGGGAAAAGTTCCGTTATCTGTACCGCACGGATGAAATGACTGGACAAATCATCGTTTGTTAAATGACTGGGTAATGAGCGAGAATTCCGACGTGTAAAAATGCCGTCGATAGTATACCATGCCATTAATGCCCGATTCTTCCCATAGTCAATATTGTTTATCAAGGAAGCCTCCGGGAATAAAGCTGTTGTAGCATCGTCATCATAAGGCGTACTTGCTAATTTCCATGGATAGGGATTTATTAAATCAACAGAACTTTGTGCAGATTCGAAATTATCCAGATAAGAATAAGCTCCTGTAGTTTCATCTTCATAATGGCCGGCAATCAAATGAGCGAACTCTGCATTTACCGAAATCTGGCTTGGTTTAGTCAGTGTCAGCAGAGGCAACTTGTCTAACATATTGGTCAACCATTGGCTTTCTCCTTTATAAGAAGCATTCAATCCCCACAAGGTGTTTTTAACGGATTCATTTCCTATAGTAGTTTTTGTGGTTAATGGCATTTCGGATAAATGCATGATTGTGCCTCCAAAACTAATGTTGTCTGTTAACTGATAGTTTAAATCAACCCCCATCATGGTTTTACGTACTGTATTATAAGCAGATTGATCCTCTAACGAAACAGAAATAGAGGTTCCACTTGTAAGGAGGTCTTCGTTCAAGATGGTTACAATACCGGATGCATAGTCTACTGTATAATCTACATTTTCAGTCAATTCGGTTCCAGCTGCTGTTACCTTTACCGAACCTCTTGCCACATTCGTCGCATCCAATACGATTTCTCCGGTAGTCGAGGCCTTATATTCTCCTCTTAAAATAAATTTATTTTTTTCAGCCAGTTGCTTTGCATAGGTTTTAGTTGTATCATATAATTCCTGATAGACATATTTCTCCGCAATAACATCATTCCCAATTTTCTCTTTTAAATGAGAGCCGAAAGGTTCAACTACGGGAAATATAATTTTTCCGCTACTGGTCAGTATCGTATATCCGTCTATGAAATCAAAGAAACCGTCGGAATAAGCCTCATTCTGAGAATTCAGACGGTCAAGATTCATGACCTTCAGCAAGATTTCATTTTTAATATTCCCTTCCGAGATATAATTCACATAGGTGCCTACCGTATCGCTCTGATACAAAATATTCATCTGAAAATCATCTTTCTGGATAGAATATGCTCCTAATGAATAAACATTCTTCATCATCAAATCCCAATAAGGCTTGCTCGGAGACATGGATGAACCCTTTAATAATTTAACATATAAGCAGTTAGAAGTGTTTTCTGTATCATCGTTGGCAAACTCGCCCACTTGATATGCTTGTCCATTATAGCTATATTCAAAGGCTACAGCTAACACGTCATCTGTACTTAACTGAGAAGTCAAAGAAACATAGCCGACTTTTTCATTAAGCACATATTCGGATTCACTTAATAATCGGGCACTTTCGATTTTTTCGTAATCTGTTCCACTTACCAGAAAACCATTAAATGTTTGCGTTACTTTGCCAATCTCTCGAGCATCTGAATAGCCGCTTACAATCGTTTGGTATAAATTATTAGCACTGTTTTGCGGTATGCTGGAAGAGCCTTGTGCTGTAAATTGTGAATTACTGATATGATCATGTTCACCTAAATCGGAAAAAGCGATGATATTACGTGATTGGTCATAATTTCCCTGTTTATTTGTTACCCAAATTTCTAAGCGGTTAATAGTAATAGAAGACTTAACATTGGGTAATTTTGACAAAGCATAATCATATTGGTCTCGAAAATATTGTGCTAAAAAGAAGTGCCGGTTTTCGTCGTAATCGTCAACGGTTATTTCAAAGTCTTTAGTTTGTACTCCTCCACTCGCAGTTACTGTCTTTGTACTGGACTTTTGTTGAGCAAGCACCGTATTTACATGCAATTTACCGAATTGCAAATCTGCTTTCATACCAAACAAGGCAGCACCTCCGTTAATTAATGAGTTGCTGGTAGTCATGCTGACATTGCCCGCTTCGATAGATTTAATAATCTCATCTTCTTCACCGGTGTAGGCCAATTTTAATTGCTTGGAATCGAAGTCAAAGGACGTTTCAGTATTGTAATTCATATTGAAATTCACCTTGCTTCCTACTGCTGCTTGCATATTTAATTGTACACTCTCATCGAAATTAAAATAGGTACGGTTACGCGAACTCGTTGGGAGTGAGGGGTTATCGGTCTTATTTGTATTCAATCCGATGGTTACTTCTGCAGAACCTTGCGTTTTTACTCGTACACCTCCGGGACCGAATATCCGATCTGCGGGTCCTAAATCGAACTGCATATCCGTAATGTTAAACTTTTTGTTTATTTCCTTCTCAAACTCTTCTGCATTCTTATCCCGAAAATAAGCACGCATGGATTCTTGCATACTATAATCTTGATACTCTTCAGGCGTCAAAGTCATCGGTGTACCCAATACCATATCCCCCAATCTTGTCTTAATGAGATAAGTTCCGGTTTTTATATCATATTCGATAGTTGTTGTAACATTTTCAGGATCTTTTAAATCGGCTGGAGAGTGCTGTAACAAGTCCTCATATTCTTCTGTTATCGTTTTAGATACCGGATAACGTGGCGGGACGGTATCACGTACTTGTGAAGCTGACGCTACAGGGTCTGTCAATTCAAATTCCGGCATGAATTGAGGAGGCGCTAAATAATCTGCATTCAATGCACATAATCCACTCAATAGCATGAATGAACTCTGCAATATAATATATTTGAACCTTTCCTTCCTCAAAGCATTTTAAGTGCCAACTTGATAACTTGCTCTACAGCCAGCGTTGGAGTTTTTTTTAGTATGGAAACCACAACTTTCTGAGATGCAGCCTTCTGGAAGCCTAACATCACTAAAGCAGCTATGGACTCTTCTGCAATTTCTGTATTTGAAGCCTGTATATGCTTTGAGACCGGCGTACCCGCAATGGCTTCCATTGATTTTACTTTATTCTTTAAATCGACTAAAATACGTTGCGCCGTTTTCAGACCAATTCCTTTTACAGCAGTTAGTGCAGCCTCATCTTTTGACGAAATAATTTGAATCAACTCTATCGGTCGCAAAGATGAAAGAATCATGCGTGCCGTATTCGGACCAACTCCAGATACGGAAGTCAATAGTAAAAAAAGTTCTCGTTCTATTATTTCAGCAAATCCGAACAGCAGATGTGTATCTTCACGAATAACTTCATAGATATATATTTTTCCTTCATTCTTTCCCTGAAAAGCAGTAAAAGAAGTCAATGAGATTTGTATTTCATAGCCAATTCCTCCGCATTCCATTACCATCCGAGCGGGCGTTAGTTCTGCTATTTTACCTTTTATATAGTCTATCATCTTATTTTCAGTTTGAAACATCTATTATAACGTAGAATTTCGCCAAAACGTATATGCCAGTCCATATTTATTTCGAGGGAACAAAGGTAAAATATTATTTTCACAATGGAGCTTTATCAGGCGATTTCTCCGAGGTAACGCCGTACTGCTTGACGGATGGAAATGAGTCCGAACTCTGTCGGAGAAAGGGTTTCCGGTTGACGGATAAGGATTTCTGCCGCATCATCATCCGCTTTAGCCCAAATAAAGTCTTCAACGATACATTCGAAAAACATATCTACCGTATGCACCACAAAACCTTTATAAGGATAGATATTGGGAATAGAAAACAAGTAATGGCAATTATCCACCTCTAAACCTGTTTCTTCTTTCACTTCCCGTGCAGCAGCCTCTTCTCCACTTTCATACAGATCTACAAATCCGCCGGGCAAATCCAGCGTTCCTTTTTCCGGGTCTTTGGCACGCCGTACCAAAAGCAATTCTCCTGCCTTATTCTTAATAAAGCACGCCACAGCTGCTGAAGGGTTAAAGTAATACACAAAGCCACAATGCGTACACATCTTGGCTTTTTCGTTTCGTTCAACAAAAGTCTGATGCCCACAAAGAGGACAATAAACGAATTGATGCAAAGGATGAGTGGATAGTTTCATATTTGTTGAATAAATGAATAAAAGGACATTTCTCAGTTGTTATATAAGATATTTATACACCGTAAAGGTTAGCAACTCATAGAAATGTGTCCCATAAATAAGGCACGCAGATGAAACGAGCATTCTTTCGCCTCTTCTGCGTGCCTATAGATTTTCGTATTCAATCAAGATTGTTGTTCTTTAGCTTCCCAGCCCAAAGCACTCGCGCCCAATACGGCTGCATCACTCTCTTTCAACTGAGAGAATAACAATTTTGTTTTACCTTCGTAAATCTGCAATATATTCTTATCCATAGCTTGCTTAATCGGATTCATGATTAAATCTCCAGCTTTAGCCAGGCCTCCGAACAAGATAATTGCTTCCGGACTTGAGAATGCCACGAAATCTGCAAAAGCTTCACCCAAAATAGTTCCTGTAAACTCAAAGATTTCCAAGGCCATTTTGTCATTCTTCATAGCTGCATCGTAAACATCTTTTGAAGTAATCTCTGCTGGGTCTAAATCACGAAGCAAACTTTCATCTTTACGGATTTCGAGGAATTCGCGAGCTGTACGAGCTACACCTGTTGCAGAAGCATACGCTTCCAAACATCCTTGTCGGCCACAACCACACGGACGTCCGTTATTACGACGTACGATTACGTGACCTAACTCGCCAGCAAACCCATCATGTCCGTAAACCAAGTTTCCACCGATTACGATGCCACTACCTACACCGGTACCTAACGTAATGACGATAAAGTCTTTCATACCACGAGCTGCACCGTAAGTCATCTCTCCAATAGCTGCTGCATTTGCATCATTTGTCAATGCTACAGGAATACCATTCAAATATTCACTAATTAATTGAGCCAATGGAATAACTCCCCTCCACGGCAAATTAGGAGCGAATTCAATACACCCGTTAAAGAAGTTCCCATTTGGTGCACCAATACCGATACCTTTAATTTTATCGACTCCTCCAGCTTGTTCTATTACATTTTTCAGACCATCACCTAGTGCTACCACATAGTCATTAATATCTGTATATTTTCCAGTCTTGATAGAACTGCTGTACAAAATTGTTCCGCGCGCATCTACTACGCCGAAAACCGTGTTGGTACCGCCTATATCGATACCTACTACATAAGGCTTCTCCATGATTCTATATTGATTAATAATGTTTTTTGTTTATTCATTTTCTTCGGCAAATATAAGCTGTTTATGAAAAGTTGCAATACTTTTTTCCCGAAAAATCGCATTTTATTCATCATTTTATTGCATAAGCACCCAATATATGTTATAAAAATATGTTTTATAACTATTTGTAAGCTGATGGTAATACTTTTATCTAATAATCGTCCGGGTCATTAATTATAAGCCCATCTCTTCATTTTCAAAACAAACACAGCCCATTGCTTTATGATAAGCCCGTGTTTCATCATAGTCTCCGCCTACACGGAAACACAGATGGCTTTCATTATCACTCAACTCATACGCTTTTTAACGGTCGCGCAGCCATGTCAATTCAAACAAGAAGCTGTTTTTCTCCTCTGTCAAATAAACTAATATAAACGAGCCGTCTTCAGCCTCTTTCTG
>CAZOKT010000047.1:0-13438 GCA_964580505.1 uncultured Parabacteroides sp.
AACGTGAGTTTGATATAAGAAAGCAGATTACGGCAGAAGAACCGTTCCCTGTTCTATTACCCGATGGAAATGTCGATTCTGGACGCTTTCATATAGATTTTGAGGTAGCCTCCTTCTGCTTTTTTATCGCATTCATTCTCTTCATAGTACATGAACTTATAACTTCAGAGTGCGTGAACTTTCTGCTTCATGCACTCTGAAATTTTAGGCTTGTTCCTCGCAAAAATCATCCGCCAATACAATAATGCTTTTATTGTTATATCCCTATTTCTCATAGAAATAATTTACATCTTATGTCGAACTCACGTTAAATTACAACTTCACTAATAACCAAACCTACGGTTATCTAATAATTCATCGAACTCACGTAATTTTAGATAAAATCAAATCAGACCTAAGATTTTTGTGCTATCTCAACTCATAAATATTTATTTATTCCTACCTTTGCGAAGACTGATTAGTTTTAAAGCAATATATGGAAAAGATTAGAGCTGCCATCGTTGGTTATGGCAATATCGGAAAGTATGTATTGGAGGCTTTGGAAGCAGCTCCAGATTTTGAAGTTGCAGGCGTTATTCGCCGTGACCCGACCCATGTTCCTGCTGAATTGAAAGATATTCCTGTTGTAAATGACATCACAAAGCTGGAGCAGATAGATGTTGCTGTATTGGCGACTCCCACTCGTCAAGTAGAACATTTTGCGAAAGAAATCTTAGCATTAGGTATCAATACGGTTGATAGTTTTGATATTCACGGACAGATTGCCGATTTGCGCAACTCGCTAGACACAGTTGCCAAAGCACACAACGCAGTGTCGGTCATCGCTGCCGGCTGGGATCCGGGAAGCGACTCTGTAGTCCGTGCTTTGTTAGAAGCTATGGTTCCCAAAGGACTCACGTACACCAACTTCGGTCCGGGTATGAGCATGGGGCATACTGTAGCTGTAAAGGCTATCGAAGGTGTAAAAGAGGCATTGAGTATGACTATCCCGTTGGGTACAGGTGTTCATCGCCGTATGGTTTACATCGAAGTGAAAGACAGATACGACTTCAAACAAGTAGCAGCGGCTATTAAGGCAGACGATTATTTCGCACATGATGAGACGCATGTTATCCAAGTGGACTCCGTAGATGCACTAAAAGATATGGGGCATGGTGTAAATCTTGTCCGCAAAGGTGTATCGGGCAAGACACAAAACCAGCTGATTGAGTTTGATATGAAGATTAACAACCCTGCATTGACGGCACAGATATTAGTAGCCGTAGCTCGTGCCGGCATGAAACAACAACCCGGTGCCTATACGATGATTGAATTGCCAATCATTGATATGCTGTATGGCGAACGTGACGCACTTATCAGGAGACTTGTTTAACTTAATTGACAATGGATAATTGACAATTGACAATGTTGATTGTTGATTATCCATTGTCAATTGTCAATTGAAAAAGTATGTTGGATTTTATCACTTGGACTGCCGACCCTGCGATATTCACTATCGGTTCGCGTGAAATTCGCTGGTATGGCTTGGCCTTTGCTTTAGGATTCTGGATTGGTTATCTAATTGTCCAAAAGATGTGGAAACAAGAGGGATTGAAGCCGGAATGGATAGATTCGCTTTTAATATATACAATTCTCGGTACGGCTATCGGCTCTCGTTTGGGACATTGCTTATTCTATGCACCAGGCTATTATCTGGCCAACCCAGTCGAAATTCTAAAAATATGGGAAGGAGGACTTGCCAGCCACGGCGGAACTTTAGGCGTTATCATTGCCATCTACATCTATTCCAAACGCATTACCCACCAGAGCATGCTTTGGACTTTCGACAAGTTGGTTGTTCCAACCGGACTTGTGGCCGCGATGATCCGTTTGGGTAACTTAATGAATCATGAAATATACGGACATCCGACTGACTTACCGTGGGCTTTCCGTTTTATTATCAATCTTCATCAGTGGAAAGCAGGTGTCGAGCCGATATTTTCTGCTCCAAGTCATCCGACACAACTCTATGAGGCAGGATGCTATCTGCTGACATTCTTCCTCTGTTACTGGCTATATTTCAAAAAAGAAGCGTGGAGAAAGGAGGGATTTATCTTTGGCATATTCATGATTTGCATATTTACCGCCCGCTTCTTTATTGAATTCTTAAAGAATGACCAAGAGGCTTTTGAAGCGGATATGCTATTAAATATGGGACAACTTTTAAGTATTCCGTTCATATTAACCGGAATCTACTTTGTATGGAGAAGCCTATCGAAATCAAGAATTAAGAACTAAAAATTAAGGATGAAGAGATGTACAAATTAAAAGAGATTGCAGATAAAGTTTATTACGTTGGTATAAACGACCGCCAAAAGGCATTGTTTGAAAACATGTGGCCTTTGCCTTATGGTGTATCTTATAACTCTTACTTAATCGTAGACGAAAAAACTGTGCTGGTTGATACGGTTGACATTTGCTATTCGGATATTTATTTAAAAAAGATTGAAGACGCGTTAGACGGCCGCCCGTTGGACTACCTGATAGTAAATCACATGGAGCCGGATCACTCCGGATGTATCCGCTTGCTGCGTCAGCTCTATCCAGACGTGCAAATAATTGGGAACAAGCGTACGTTTGATATGCTGGAAGGTTACCATGACATTACGACCGGTTTGATAGAAGTCAAAGAGGGTGACATGCTGGATATGGGACATCATAAATTGGCTTTCTATTTAGCACCAATGGTTCATTGGCCGGAAGTGATGCTAACGTATGATATAACGGCAAAGATTCTTTTCTCTGCCGATGCATTCGGTACATTCGGCACATTGGATGGAGGTATATTTGATACGGAATTGAACTTAGACCATTATTGGGAGGAGACGCGCCGTTATTATTCTAATATTGTAGGTAAATATGGCAATCCGGTACAAAAAGCTTTGCAGAAGCTTTCCGGTTTGCAAATTGATACCATCTGTTCGACACATGGCCCTATATGGACAACCCACATTCCAGAAGTCGTAAAGATTTATGATGAGCTAAGTCGCTATGAAGGTCAGAATGGAGTTGTTATCGCTTATGGCAGTATGTATGGTAATACAGAACAGATGGCTGAAGCAGTGGCCTCATCCCTTTCTGCGCATGGAGTAAAAAACATTGTCATGCATAACGTTAGTAAGAGCCATGCCTCTTATATTATAAAGGACATGTTCAAATATAAAGCTATAATCATAGGCTGTCCGACCTATTGTAACCAGCTATATCCGGAAATTGATTCGCTTTTGCAGAAGATTGAACTACGCGAACTGAAAAATCGTTTATTCGGATACTTTGGTTCTTTCTCGTGGGCAGGAGCTGCCGTTAAGCGTTTAGCTGCCTTTGGCGAGAAAATGAATTGGACAGTCGTAGGAGAACCCGTAGAACAAAAACAAGGATTAAAGCCCGATAAGTATGAGGCTTGCTGGAATTTAGGCAAGGAGATGGCGAAACAACTGACAAAAAACGATTAAGATAAGAATTAATTAACCAGAAGTTTGGGTATATTACTCCTCATTCTTCATTAAAAACATAATAACATGAGACTAATTATTGAACCGAATTACGAAATGCTCTCTAAATGGGCAGCAAATTACGTCGCAGCAAAAATCAAAGCTGCTAATCCAACGCCAAAGAAACCATTTATCTTGGGATTGCCAACGGGCTCTTCTCCGCTGGGTATGTATAAGAACTTAATTGAACTGAACAAACAAGGCGTAGTTTCTTTTCAAAATATTATCACATTTAATATGGATGAATATGTAGGACTTCCGAAAGAGCACCCCGAAAGTTACCATTCGTTTATGTGGAATAACTTCTTCAACCATATCGATATCAAACCTGAGAATGTAAATATCCTCAATGGGAATGCAGAAGATATTGAAGCTGAATGTGCGGCTTACGAAGCGAAGATGAAAGCCATGGGCGGTGTGGATTTGTTTTTGGGCGGAATCGGGCCAGACGGACATATCGCATTTAATGAACCGGGTTCTTCACTTGCTTCACGTACACGTATGAAGACGTTGACCACAGATACGATTATTGCAAACTCTCGTTTCTTCGATAATGACGTGAACAAGGTTCCCAAGACCGCAGTTACCGTTGGTGTAGGTACTGTATTAGACGCCAAGGAGGTACTTATTATGGTGAACGGTCACAACAAAGCACGTGCTTTGCAGCAGGCTGTAGAGGGTGCTGTGAACCAGATGTGGACAATAACTGCACTGCAACTTCACCCAAAAGGCATCATTGTTTGCGACGATGCGGCATGTGCAGAACTGAAAGTCGGCACCTATAACTACTTCAAGGATATTGAGAAAGACCATCTCTGCCCTTGTTCATTACTGAAATAAAGCAAAAATTGCGCTAAAGCTAAGTAGCTGCAACAAAGCAAGGTTCAGACTCCAGTGGGCGAGAATGGCACAGGAAAGGGATCTATCGCCCGCGTCCGGAAATTCACCGTTATCTGAGGAAATGTTCTCTTGCAACTCTGCGCGAAGCCGGCGCACATAGCGAAAACGTCTCGCAACCCAGCGTGGCGTTTTTGCAATGCGCGAAGACTTACATGGAAAACCGGGATAATAAGTTTCTATCTCTTCATAAGCCTGTTTTTCTTCTTTTGCTTTCTCCAATGCCGCTCCAACTCGACCGTAAACGTTATCCGTCCGAGAACATAGAGTTTACGGATTGACAAGATGAGTATATTCACTTTTCTTCAAATACTCCAAGAATATTCGATTCTCTTCAGGCTTTTGTGTTGAAAGACGAAAGTATCGCTCGTCCAGTCCGCGGAAATTGGAGGCATCACGGATGAGGATGCCTTGCTCCTTGAGGAGATAATCTTTTAACTCCGCAGCCTTCTTTCCTTTTTGCAAACGACATAAGAAAAAAGTGACATTCGAAGGATAGACCTCGATACCGGTTTGGCGTATCTCCTCCTGCAATTTATGCGTGTCATCCAACCATCGCTTTAAAGGAAAAGGGAATTGGGCGGTATGTGTCAGCACATATTTCCCGATTTCGATGGCTAAAACATTGACAGACCATGGAATCAAATGCCTTTTTAATCGGCCGATAATCTCCTTTGAGGTAGCGATATATCCTATGCGAATTCCCGGTATTTTATGAAGTTTGGATATCGATTGCACAAGAATCAAGTTGGGATAGGTTTCCACCTCTTTTAAATACAACGGTTCTTCTTCGCAAAAATCGCTATAAACCTGGTCGATTATAAAGGTAGTTTGCGGATACTTTCGTAGGCACTTCAACAATACGTCCCGCTCTATCAGATGTCCATCCGGATTATTTGGATTGCAAATCCAGCATAAATCTGCACCGTTCAGGTCAAGTTCCGTCAAAGACTTTCGATTAGAAAAAAACAAAAGTTGGTGGTGATGCCTCTGGCAAGCATCCTCATACTCGGCAAAAGAGGGGAAAAACAGGACGGATTTCGCCCTTTGCCATGCCTCGGCAATCAGATAAAAAGCCGTAATAGAGCCATTGGTTATCAAAAAATTCTCTTCCGAAATCGCATGGATATCCGCCAATACATGCTTCAAAGATGCGGCATCCGGCTCAGGATAGTGCGTAACTTGTTCAAACGAACGATAAATAAACTCCTTTACCGGCGTTAAATCCGTGCCATACCATACATTCGAACTATAATTTATCCTTATCTCTCGATTCGTCTGATAGTAATCGTCTCCGTGTCCAAACAACATGATTATTTTGTACTTTTTCCAGATTCGGCATCTTGAGTCTCCAATGATTTATATATAACGTCTTGAATACGCGTCCGAATATTCAGAGAAGAAAGTTTCGTATTCATCCGAGACGGATAAACCCGGTTACTCAGGAAAATATAAATCAGCTGATTATCCGGATCAACCCAGAAACATGTTCCCGTGAATCCGGTATGCCCGTACACTGAAGCCGGCGTCAATATACCGCACGGAGATGCCTTGCTTCCCACCTCAGGCTTATCGAACCCCAATCCACGTCGGCAAGTCGGGCTCTTAGTTTGCGTAAATAATCGAACCGTTTCTTCCGATAAATACCGCTTTTTGCCATATTCTCCATTGTTAAGTAGGAGTTGGAGCACTTTGGCCAGGTCGTTGGCATTAGAAAATAATCCCGCATTACCGGAAACACCTCCCTGAAATGCCGCAGCTTCATCATGCACATAGCCCCGAATCAGCTGATGCCTTACTTCCCTGTCATATTCAGTAGGCACAATCTTTGAAGAGTCCATTTTTTGTAAAGGATTATAAGTAATATGCCAAGCACCCAATGGAGTAAAGAAATTACTTTCTAATAGTTGGTTCATCGGTTGATGTAGCATGTTTTCCACCATCATTTTCAATAAGATAAAATTAATGCAGCTATAACGATAAGTCTTATTTTGTACTTTTGATTCCTTAATCATTTGCATAATTGTATCTTGAAAGGAACTTTTCAGATAAATATTTTTAGCTATTTGTATGGGATAATCGGGGCGTGACACCGAAGAGATAAGTTCTGGTTTGAACTTATCTCCGTCCATAGCCCCTTTGTAGAAGTTAATCGTAGGTATAATCCCAGATTGGTGAAAAAGCATTTCTTTAATGGTAATGTTTTTCTTGTTTGAATCTTTTAGCTCTGGTATATAAGCAGATATTTTATCCGTTAATTTGAACTTGTTCTCGTCATAAGCCTTCATAATAGCGAGCAAAGTACCTGCTGCCTTAGAAGCAGAAGCCAAATCATAGACAGATTCACTCGTTATGGGTTGAGAATGTTCATAATCATATTTCCCGAAAGAGCGATTATACACCACCATCCCATCTTTGGCTATTAATAATTGGCATCCCGGATATGCTTTGGCTTTTATCCCTTCTTGGGCAATTTGTCCTATTTCTTCCAAACGTTTCGGATTCAAGCCGACCTCTTCCGGTTCATGATATCCCAAGCGGGTTTTGGGAGTGAAGATACCTGTGCCGGCAAAGTACAAATCCGGAATGGATACAGGCAATTTCCCTTTCGCCTCAATGCCTCCAAATATTGCCTGGGCAGCATATTGTTGGGCTAAAGCCGTTCCTTCATAAGCCAATACAACCGCAGAGGCTTTCTCAATAGACTTCTTATAGGATTTGCAAAAATAAGGAATAGTAAAAAAAGAGTAGATTAATTTTTTTTGAGCGGCCAATTGGCATAAGGCTTGACTTTCAGGAATCTGAACTGTATGAATCGCGCAAAGAATTAAATCATAATCGTTCAGCCTATTATAAACCTGTTGCACTTTTGTTGCACTCATTGAACTGGTAATGGTGTATTCATCAGCTTGGACATATTTAGAAACTGTTTGCACAAAGTCATCTGTATAGGCCTTCCCAATAGTAAGGATTGCTATTTTCTGATGTGCTAAATCTGTAATAGGCAAAGTTTGTTTTTCATTCTTTAATACCGTTATAGCCTCTTCGTTCAACTTGGCGGCCAACCAAGCCGCATGGGCTGTATTCAATCGCTCGGATAAACCTTTTAACTCGATAGGACGATAATGATCCAGTCCTGCAATGTATTTATACTTCAATATTTTCAGACATTTTGCTTCTACATCTGCCATCGGGATTATCCCTTCTTCTATGGCTTCCTTAACAGCTTTGAAATCGGAGATAGGTGAACGAGGAGCCAATAAAATATCATTGCCAGCCAATAAAGCTTGTACGCAAGGATTATCGTTTTTCTTTGTACTTACTGCCCCTTTCATAGTCAAAGCATCAGTAAAACATAAACCATTGAAACCTAATTCTTTTTGGAGTAGGTCTGTTACTACAGCATAAGATAAAGAAGCTGCCTTGTTTTTACGTTTATCTAAGGCTGGAATATACAGATGACCAGTCATGATTCCGGCAAAACCTTGTTTGATATAATGCAGGAAAGGTACCAGTTCTACGGAGTCTAATCGTTTCCGGTCATGATAAATAGCAGGTAAAGTCTCGTGTGAATCCTCTGAAGTATCTCCATGTCCTGGGAAATGCTTGGCTACCGATAGAATTCCATTCTCCTCCAAACCTTTCGAATAAGCAATACCTTTTTCCGTTACAGCATAAGGATTTTCACCAAAAGAACGAATCCCGATAACCGGATTATCTACATTACTATTCACATCCAAGTCTGGTGCGAAATTAATATGGATACCCATCTCTTGGCATTGTCTTGCAACTTCCTCGCCGTATTTCCGAATCAAAAGCTTATCTTCTATCGCTCCTAACATCATGTTTTTGGGAAAGCGTGTCGTCCCACTTAAACGCATGGATAATCCCCATTCGCCATCTAAAGCGACAAACAGAGGAACACGTGCCGTTTCTTGCATCTGATTCGTGAGAGAGGCTTGGTCGGTAGGATTCCCTTTATGAAACAATACGCCACCTATTTTCAATTCGCGGACATAGCGTCTCAGAGTTTGTATATTCTGAGAACTTGTTTTTACATCTGCAATGACCATAAATAATTGCCCTATTCGTTCGTCCGTACTCATCGAATCAAATACAGAATCAGCCCAATGATTCATCGCTTTTTGATCTATATTTTGATACAAAAAAGGCATTTGTTGAGCTGATAAATAGCTAACCAATAAGAAATAACATGCAATTATACCAATTATTTTATTCATATCCGTTTCTTTAGTTTGAGTCAAAAGTAAAGAAAATAATTAATTGAGACAAGAAAACTTTACTACCATTTGTTTATATCCCAAGAATTTCATTACTTTGCACCGCTTTTACGCAACGCTGGCAGGACAGGTAGCCTGTTATTTGCGTATATTTATCAATATTTAAATACAAAAAAACAATGGATTTAATTAAAGTTGCAGAAGAAGCTTTTGCTACGAAGAAAGAATATCCTTCGTTCAAAAGTGGTGATACTATTACCGTCGCTTATCGTATTAAGGAAGGTAACAAGGAACGTATCCAGCAGTATCGTGGTGTAGTAATCCGCATCTCTGGTCATGGAGATAAAAAACGTTTTACTGTTCGTAAGATGTCTGACAATGTGGGTGTAGAAAGAATTTTCCCGATGGAATCTCCGTTCATCGAAAGTATTACCGTAAACAAAGTAGGTCGTGTTCGTCGTGCCAAGTTGTATTACTTGCGTGCTTTAACTGGTAAGAAAGCAAGAATCAAAGAGAAGAGAATGTAATTAAAAGATTCAATCAAACAAAAAGCCATTGAAGTATAATAAGGTAGGTGGCTTTTTGTTTTTTCTTATATGTGACGACAAAGTATTTCAGAGAGCTGGTTAATAAGTTTTTAAAACTTAAGGTCGAAATATCAAAAGCGACATCTTCAGAGAGTAGTGGTGTGAACACCATTTTTACGGGACATTTTCCCATCTATGTAAAGATCCGTAAAATTGATAGGACGGTTCAGGTTACGATATTCGTTGATGTGCAACCTGCATTATAGTGAAAAACAGACAGAAAATTGACAATACCTTTTAAATATTTGTCGGTTTGAATGTTTTTACTATCAGTTCTATATATTCTTCCTCGTTTTATAGACTTATCCTTTTTTTGCTTTCAGAATGAACATATAATAGAAGTTTTGATTTGTTTTAGATCAAATAATAATTAAAGAGTAGATTTATATAAGAAATTAAAGATGTATAAATCCTATATATAACGCAGTAATGCAATAATATATTAAAGATATGGATGAAAGAGAAAAATGGAGTGAAGAATTTCATTTACAAGAACTTACTTATAGTCAACAAATGTATAGATTAGAAGAGGCTGGATTGCTGATTTTCGAACATAAAAAAATGTACCAACAATTAAGAAACATAGGCAAAACAGCTTTATTGCCTTATCTGTGTTTTTTTTGGACAGAAGATGAAGAAAAAAAGTATTTCAAAACTGTTCAATGGAAAGATATTTATTATTTGTATAAACTAAATGAAGACTTACAACCGTTAATTACACAAGCCTCTCAAAAATTAGAAGTAGCTCTTCGTGAACACCTTGCTTATTGGATGGAGCAACGATATGGAGCATATTGGCATTATGACGAATCTTTATTTCAAGAACCTACTATACGATTACTAAATGACGGGCGAAAAGTTTATAAAAGTGCATACATTGATATTCAAGAATTTATGGGTAAGTATTTTAGGCAAGGAGGAGAACATGCTTTTCGCGAGATTCTAAATAAACTCAGTTTTGGTTTGTTGTATCGTATTTATTCGGGTTTAGAACAATGTGCAGAAAAGGAAATGATAGCAAATGAGTTAGGTATGCAATTTTCTCATATTTTCAGATTACATCTTTTTGCTATCGAAGAATTAAGAAATGATTGTGCACATCCGTGTCCGATTTGTTGCAAAAGTTATAAAATAATTGATTGTAAATTTGAGGGTTATCCAGATTATATTTGGTTGAAAAATCCGGAAGAAGTGGAGAAGAACACTCTTTATTATCGTCTTTGTATTTTAAACTATTTCATGCAAATAATAGATTCTGATTTTAATTTTTCCCAAAGGTTGAAACTCCTATTGAAATATTATAAAGGTTCCACTCCATTACAAAAAATAGGATTTACAAATAAATGGAAGAAAGAACCTATGTGGAAGCCGGTATAGTCTGGTAAGGATATGCGTATTTACTCTCCATCCAAGATGCCTAAATGTCAGTCCGGCATAATTAAGATGCCCTAAACCGGGGGCTTGCGGGATGATACGGCGGAGTATCCTACATCAGACGGCGTTTCATCCTACATCAAACGCCGTATTATCCTACATCAAACGGCGTCTGATGTAGCACCCCTCAGAACCCGCTCTACAAGCGGTCTCCGGGAGAGCATGACAATTCGTCAGTGCGAAAGTATTTGCAAGGGGTGTTCTGTCGGAACGGGCAGGCAAACAAGCCGTGATTCTACCTAAATATATAAGGAAGCCGTTTGTCGAAAAAGCGGGATACTTCGCCGAAAAGGTGATGAACTTCCCGGTGCAGAGAGATGACCTTGGGGGTAAAGACCTTCAGCGAATGGGGGATAACCGATATGTCAATGCGCTTGTCGGCGATAATCGGCTCGCCGTCCAGATGCATCAAGCCCGGTTTCTGTCGGATAATCGAAAGCGTTGCAGCCTTCATGGTACGTATCTTGCTGTTCTTATCTATTTGTTTCGTAAACAATTGGATCGCCAATGGCGGGATGTCGATAGGCAGGAACGGGGAGAGAATCGTGACGTCCATCTGCCCGTCTTGGATATTGGCATGGGGCGCGATATAGGCATTGTTCCCGTATTGAGAAGCGTTCCCGCAGGCTACCAGAAAGGCTTTCTCCTGGATAGAATGCCCGTCTGCAATCAAATCATATACCTCCGGCTGATAGCTCAGATACTCTTCAATCGTGTTCTTTATATACGTTAATGAGCCACGATGTTTCTCTCCTGCAAACTTCTGACTGACAGCTGCATCAAACCCCACGCCGCATGTACAGAAGAAAACCCGGCCGTTCGCCTGGCAACAATCGATAACCGTCTGACGCCCATGTAGGATTACATCCAGAGCCCGTTTCGACTCCATCGGGATATGCAACTCGCGTGCTAATCCGTTGCCTGAGCCTCTCGGAATAATTCCCAACACCGCATCGGTATGCAACATCGCCCGTGCAATTTCATTCACTGTCCCATCTCCACCCACAGCAACTATGCAATCTGCACCTTTTTCTATGGCCTCTTTCGTTACCACACTCGCATGTCCGGCATATTCTGTAAAGGTTATATTCAGATCGAAGCCCGAATCTTCGCACATTTGCTGTAACATATTGGGTATCTTACGTTTAGAGCCAACCCCTGCGATGGGATTGATTATAGCTTGCACTTTCATTCTTTACGTTTTATCTTCTTACTATCCATTTAGAGCTAACAAAAATAGTGCTTTTAGTAAAACTTATAAGCATTTTGAGACGAAGAAGTAAAAAAATTATTACTTTTGCGGGGTGAATTAGTAGACAATGGCGGACGTCAATACTACGACGTAAGCGATTAATCCTAATAATCAATTGTATAATAATAGTTATGTGGGAAAATCAAATTCCTTTCATATAAATTATGGGACTGTTACAAGAGAAACTAGCAAAGTATGATGCTCCGCAGCAATATATGGCGGCAGGAATTTATCCGTATTTTCGTGTGATTGAAAGCGACCAGGATACGGAAGTCATTATTAACGGGAAGAAGGTATTGATGTTCGGCTCAAATGCGTATCTGGGCTTGACCAATCATCCTAAAGTAAAAGAAGCGGCCATCAATGCCATCAAGAAATATGGGACAGGATGTGCCGGTTCTCGTTTTCTGAATGGCACATTAGATTTACATATACAGTTAGAAAAACGATTAGCCGATTTTGTAGGTAAAGAGGATGCATTGGTTTACTCGACCGGTTTCCAAGTCAATCTGGGTGTTGTTTCCTGTATTACAGGTCGCGAGGACTATATTCTATGGGATGAGCAAGACCACGCCTCTATCATCGAAGGGCATCGCTTGTCTTTTTCCACAAAACTGAAATACAAACACAACGATATGGAATCGCTGGAAAAACAACTCCAGAAATGCGAGTCCGACAAGATCAAGTTGATTGTCATGGATGGTGTATTCAGTATGGAAGGAGATATTGCCAAACTTCCTGAAATAGTAGCACTCGCCAAGAAATACAATGCCAGTGTCATGGTAGATGAAGCTCACGGTTTAGGTGTATTGGGAGATCACGGACGTGGCACATGTGACCATTTTGGCGTTACAGACGATGTAGACCTTATTATGGGTACATTTAGCAAATCATTAGCTTCTATTGGCGGATTTATCGCTTCAGATAAAGACACTATAAACTTCTTGCGCCATAATTCTCGTTCTTATATTTTCAGCGCAAGTAACACGCCAGCCGCTACGGCTGCTGCAGATGCAGCATTAGACATTATGCTGAATGAACCGGAACGTATTGAGCGTCTGTGGGAATTGACGCATTACGCTTTAGACGGCTTTCGGAATATGGGCTGTGAAACTGGACATACAGAAACACCGATCATTCCACTATTTATCCGAAATAATAACCTGACATTCCGTATTGTTACGGAACTATTTGACGAAGGTATTTTCGTAAATCCAGTGGTAGCACCAGCTGTTGCACCTAATGATACGCTAATTCGTTTTTCATTGATGGCAACACATACGCAAGAACAGCTTGACCGTGCATTGGAATCGATTCAAAAAATATTCCGTAAACACAATTTAATTCCGTAATTCTTCTACATTTTATAGACTAACCGTTCTCTTTTTAAGAGAGCGGTTTTTTATATAAAAAAGGAGCTATGTTACATTTGACACAGCTCCTTTTTTTGAGAACTTATTGGTGAAGTTTTTACTTTCTAATACCCAATTCTTTAAT
>CAZOKT010000048.1:0-12920 GCA_964580505.1 uncultured Parabacteroides sp.
CATTTAGTGTGTCTAAGTAGGAAATTTTAAACACAAAGTACACAGAGATCCACGTGGGTATGTGGTATTGACCCACGTGGATAGTTGGTGCTACCACTATAATTATGAACACCCGTGCAGAGCATTAAGTCTTGATGCAAAGCGCGGTTTTTTATGTGACAGAGTTCCTTGTTTTCTACAAGGTAACGCCATGTTCTTCCGCAGTCTGGATATCCATATCTTCTTTTAAGGTAGGGCGTAACTTCTCTTGCAAATACTCGAATACGATGAACGTCGTAGGGACGATAAACAGCAACGCCAATGTGCCTACCAACATTCCACCTACCACACCTGTACCCAGCGTATTGTTTCCATTCGCACCGGCTCCTGAAGCGAACATCAGCGGAAGCATACCAAATACCATGGCCAGCACGGTCATCATAATAGGACGAAAGCGGGCTATGGCAGCTGAATAGGCAGCTTCCACGATACCCATGCCCTTACGACGGCGTTCCGCTGCATACTCTGTAATCAGGATGGCGGTCTTTGCCAATAGTCCAATGAGCATAATGACACCTGTCTGCAAGTAGATATTGTTTTCAAGTCCAAACAGCCGTACAAACAGGAAACTACCCATTAGTCCACAGGGAACGGACAAGATGACGGCAAAGGGTACCAAAAAACTCTCATACAGGCATACCAATATCAGGTAGATAAATACCACGCAGAACAGATAGATAAGGAATGTGTTATCGGTACTTCCGGCCTCTTCACGTGCCATACCACCATATTCATAGCCATATCCTGCAGGTAGCGTTTGTGAAGCTACTTCAGCGATGGCTTGCTGTACCTGTCCCGACGAATAGCCATCTGCAACGTTCACGCTGGCAAGAATACTACTGAACAGGTTAAAGCGGTTGATGATTTCCGCACCTTGCGTCCGTTTCAATGTAACGAACTGGCTGAGTGGTGCCATCTCGCCGTTCACGCGAACAAACATATTGTTGAGAGCATGTTCGTTGAGCCGGTATTCGGGAGCTGCCTGTACGATTACACGGTACATCTTGGAGAACCTGTTGAAATCGGATGCATAATTTCCACCACAATAGTCTCCCAACGTGTTTAATATGTCCGCAGGCGATATGCCAGCCCGTTTGCACTTGGCAGCATCCACGTCCACTTGGTATTGTGGAAAGTTCATATTGAAGGCAGTGTAAGCCATTGCCACTTCCGGACACTTGTTCAGTTCAGAGAGAAACTGGTTAGTGACATCAAACAAATCATTTAATTCCCCTCCGGACAAGTCCTGAATATTCAGTTCGATGGAGTTTCCCGTACCATATCCGGGTATCATCGCCTGTTGGAAGCAGAACACCTGCGCATCCTTGATTTCAGTAAAGGCCTGGTTCAAGCGTGTAACCACTGCGGCGGCTGAATGTTCCTTGCCTTTCCGATTATCCCAATGATACAGACGTACGAATGCAGAGCCGTAAGATACACCCTGTCCTGCCAAAATTCCGTTTCCGATGACACGCCCGAAATATTCCACCTCTGGTGTAGCAGCAAGAATAGAATCTACTTGCTGTGCTGCCTTACGAGTCTGTGCCAAAGTATTGCCGGGTGAAGCAGTAATGTTCAAATAAAGCATACCCATGTCTTCCTGAGGCACAAATCCTGTTTTTGTGGTACGTGCGAGAATAGCAAAAGCGGCAATACCCAGCCCCAAAGCTGACCACGCCAGCCAACGGTGGCGAAAGAAGAGCAGAATGCCTCGTTTATACTTACCCAGCATGGCGTTGAACGACACATCGTAAGCCATACGCACATAGGTATTCAGGCTCTTAGCATTTCGTACTCCGTTTGCGGGACGAAGCCAGAGAGCACATAATGCCGGGCAGAGGGTCAACGAGTTCAGGCAAGACAGACCTACCGCAGCGGCCATTGTTATGCCAAACTGCGTATAGAATGTACCTGAAGTGCCTCCCATAAAAGTAACCGGCACGAATACCGCCATAAACACCAGCGAGCAGGTAATGATGGCCGTCGTCACATCTCCCATTGCATCGCGGGTGGCGAGATAGGGCGACCGGTAACCGGCATCGAACTTAGCGTGTACCGCCTCGACTACGACAATGGCATCATCGACTACCGTACCGATGGCCAGCACCAGAGCAAACAGCGTCAACAGGTTCACGCTGAACCCTGCAACGGCAAGGCAGGCAAACGTGCCGACCAACGACACGATGATGGACAGGGAAGGTATCAGCGTACTCTTGAAATCATGCAGGAAGAAATAAACCACCAGCACTACTAAAACAATGGCGATAGCCAGCGTCAGCACTACCTCGTGGATAGAAGCAAACAGGAACTCGTTTGAATTAAGGATAGTGGCTATCTTCATTCCTTCCGGCAAACCCTTGCTTATCTCTTCCAACGTGGCGGAGATTTCATTGTTTACCTCCGTCGCGTTTGCCCCTGCCACTTGAAACAGGCGGATAGGGCACGAGGGCAGCCCGTTCATCACACTCTCGTAAGTGTATGCTTGCCAGCCTAATTCCACTACTGCTATATCGCCTACACGAAGTACATTGCCATTCGGTAGCGAGCGAATGACCATGTTCTCGAACTCACTGACATCGCTGAGCCTGCCTTTATAGTTCATCGTATATTGGAAAGTATTGTCCGAATTTTCTCCGAAAGACCCAGTGGGCGATTCGATGTTCTGTTCGTCTAACACTTCAGTAATATCCGAAGGAATCAATCCGTATTGTGCCATCACGTCTGGTTTCAGCCAGATGCGCAAGCTGTACACATTGCCAAAGAACAAAATGTCGGCAACACCATTGATACGTTTCAGGCGCGGGACTATGTTTATGTCCATATAATTGTCAAGGAACTGCTTGTCATAGCGTCCGTCAGGACTATATAATATAGGTATATAAAGCAGGCTGTTTTGCTGCTTTTGGGTAGTGACGCCTACACGGGTGACTTCGGAAGGCAGCAAGCCTTGTGCTTTCGATACCCGGTTCTGTACGTTCACTGCTGCCATGTCAGGGTTGGTTCCCTGTTTGAAATAGACCGTTATGGTAGCCTGTCCCTGATTGCTGGCGGTGGAAGTCATGTAAAGCATATTCTCTACCCCATTGATGCTTTCCTCCAACGGGATGACCACACTTTTCTGTACGGCATCCGCACTGGCTCCAGTATAGGTAGCTGATACTTGCACTGTGGGAGGGGCAATATCAGGATATTGTTCTACAGGAAGACTGACAAGCGACACGATGCCGACAATCATTAGCATCACACTGATGGATATTGCCATTGCCGGACGTTTGATAAAGATATTCCCTTTCATAGTCATGCCTCCGGTTGATTTACGTTGTCTTTTACTACCGTCCCTTCACGCAGCAACCCAACGCCGCCTGACACTATCTCTGTCCCTTCTTCCAGTCCGCCGGTCACAATGTATTCGCGTCCGTTGTCCATCGGCGACACTTGGATGATGGCACTGACAGCCCGTCCGTCCACCATTTTATAGACCAGTACTTTCTCCTGAATACGGAAGGTCACCTCCTGCGGTATGACGATACAGTCTTCATACGCCGTAGGCAAGGAAACGTTACCCGAAGCCCCACTATGCAGCAACCCGTCCGGATTTGGAAATACAGCCCGCAGGCTCACCGAACCCGTCGAGCGGTCTATCACGCCGCTGATGCTTTCTATCTTTCCTCTTTCCTTGTATAGCGTTCCGTTGCTCAAGTAGAGGCTGATGTCTGGCATGTCGCTGAGGGCTTTCTCCAATGAGCCGTAACGTTGCAGCAGGTCGAGCAGGCGACTTTCATTCATGGAGAAGTAAACATACATGCTCGAATTGTCGGACACCACCGTAAGCGGTTCTTCTATATCGCTGTCCACCAGTGCGCCCTGCCGATAGGGAAGCGTACCTACCACGCCATTTGCCGGACTACGTACTACGGTGTAAGACAAATCGTTTTGGGCATTCACTAATCGGGCTTCAGCTTGTTCCACTACAGCTTCTGCACTTGCCAGTTCATTTGTGGCTTTCTGCATGTCGAAGTCCGATATGACTTGTTGCTCCAAGAGCCGCAGCCTTCCTTCATACGTAATGCGGGCTGTGGCGAGAGCTGCCTTTGCTGATTTCAAGTCTGCCTCTGCTGTACGCAGTGCAGCCTTATAAGGCACCTGGTCGATGATGAACATTATTTGTCCTTTGCTTACCCGCTCTCCTTCGGTAACGAACAACTGTTGCAGGGTACCGCTCACCTGCGGATAAATCTCGATGTCTTGCCTGCCGCGTATGGATGCCGAATAGCGCGAATCGAGGTTGCGTGTTTCCTTCTTAACCACCCTCGTAGGGTAAGAAGATGAGGTCTGTTTCTGTTCTCCTCTGCATGAAGCCAATGCGAAGATGGACATCAGGAGGAATGCAAATGCCATGTCCTTTCTCATATACTTAGATTAATTTCCATGCTGCAAAGGTAAAGTGCGGAGAACGGACGGCTGTTGCCTGACAGCTCATAAGGCTGTTGCTTAAGAGGTCAAATGGATAGGAAAAGAAAGCAAAGCACCCTCCTTGCGGAGAGTGCTTTGCTTTCATCTGGCGTTCGCTGACACATTTCCCGGCGGCATTCCGAACTGCCTCTTGAAGGCAATGGAGAAGTGCGAACGGTTTTTGAAGCCGACTTCGTAGTATATGTCGGACGGCTTGTGCTTCCCGTCGCGGAGCATCTCGTAGGCCTTGTCGAGTCTTTTCCGGATAAGCCATTTTTCGGGAGAAAGGTCGCTCACCTTGGCAAAGTCGCGCTTGAAGGTGGCAAGGCTGCGGCCTGTATAGGTGGCGAACTCCTCCAGTGTCATGTCTTGCGTGTAGTTGGCTTCCATGAACTGGAGCAGGTCTATTTTCCACGGCTCATTGAAGTCGAACAGTGTGGGATAGAAGCGGTTGTCCGTATCGAGCAGACAGTAAAGAGCCTCCTGCATTTTCAGCCGGATTATCTCGTCTTTCGGCTTGACATTTGCGTCCGTATAGGGGAAGAGCGAGAGGAAAAGGCTTTGCAGCGCGGGCGTTTTGGGGAGCAAGACCGCCGCCTTCCGCAAGCGTTTGGCTCCTGCCGGCAACTCTTTCTTGTCCATGCGGCTGCTGAAGAAGTCGCGCAGGAAGTTGCGCTCGAAGCGGATACTGATGGCTTTGTACGGGGCATTCTTTGCGGTATGTTTCAGCATCTTCAGCTGGTGGTCGCGCTTTATGAACACATAGTCTCCCGCATGGACTTTCAGTGTGTGCCCATTGTCTTCTATGACCAGCTCGCCGGAATAAACATAAATGAGGGTGTGTACCGGAAAACGGTGTTCCGCCAGCCATTCGTCGGGCACGAAACAACTGTACACGACGTCCCAATAATTATATACTTGCGATTCTTTCAGCATAACGGTGCAATTTTAATATTCCGCGATTAAGTTTCAAAGGGCAGAAATGCCCGTTTCCCGATGTTGAACTTTGAGGCTGTCAAAGTTCAACATTGACCATCTCGAAGTTGAACTTCGACCGTCTCTAAGTTCAGCATTTACAATCATGAAGTTGAATCTTTTGAGAAACAGGCCGTTTCGCTTCAGGCGTTTACTTCCGGATACCGGTAGACCGCCTCGCACTCCTCGCGCCGACTATACATCTCCCAGTAGGTTTCGGCAATGCGTGCGGGCGCGAAGAAGTCATCGCCGCCAATAGCCCCGCACACTGTCACAGTGCCGACGAAGATGCCCTGCGGCTTCAGCTCCTCGTGCAGGGCATACGCCATTGCCCGGAGCGCCGCCTTGTCGAGCGACAAGGGCAGGTAGGCCGCACTCGGTTGCAAAGCCAGCCCGCCTCCGGTCAGGAAAATCACACCGTTCTTCTTGCCAAACTCTTCGTCAGCCACTTGCTGCACACAATGGTAGGCGCTTGCCACGTCCACCTGATAGTGACGCATCAGTTCTGCTGCGTCTATTTTCCCCGGCTCGTCGGGCGTGGTGATGCCCACGTTGTACACGAATACGTCGGGCGTACCGAATTGCTGCTTTACCTGTGCCAAAGCGTCGGTCAATGTTTCCGGATTCGCCGCATCTACGGCATACGTATGGGTTTCGATGCCTGCTCCTGCTGCGGCAAATTCCTGTCTGTATGCCTTCAACGACTGTTCGTTACGCGCCATCAACACAACACGGAAGCCTTCCTTACCAAATCTTTTTGCCACGTGGTTGCCCAGACCTTGCCCAGCGCCTACCACTACAATTGTCTTTTTACTCATCGTCCGAATGATATTTTATACCTGTTTTTACGATGACAAAAGTATGGTGAAAAAGAAGGAGAAGAGTTGCTGTCTGGCTCAAAGAGGTGTTGCTTTGTGGCTCTATTGACGAAGGAACTGCTCGATTTCGTCGAACGGAATCTTTTGCAGATTATAGTAGAGGTCTGTATGACTTGCGTCCGGAACGATAAGCAACTTCTTGTTGTCGCCCGTCAGTTGCTTGAAGGCATCCTCGCTAAAGTAACGCGAATGCGCCTTCTCGCCATGAACAAGCAATACCGGTGTACGGATTTCGCTGCTGTATGCCAGTAGCGGCGTGTTCAGGAACGAAAGCGATGACGTCATGTTCCAACCGCTGTTCGAGTTGAGCGAACGTTGATGGTAGCCTCGCGAGGTCTTGTAGTAGGCATAATAATCCTTCACAAACTGCGGCGCATCATCGGGCAATGGGTCGATTACACCACCTGCCAGCGCATACGTTCCGTTGCGATAATCCTCCGTACGCTGTGCATTCAGTTGCTCGCGTAAAGCCTGACGCGCATCCGAATCCATCGCATCGAAATAGCCATTAGCCGTAACGCGGCTCATGTCGTACATGGTTATTGAAACGGTAGCGTGAATACGCGTATCGATAGCCGCCGCATTTAAAGCCAAGCCTCCCCAACCACAGATACCCAAGATGTTAATCTGCTCAGGATTCACATCTTCGCGCGTTGCCAAATAATCAATGGCCGCACAGAAGTCCTCCGTATTAATATCCGGAGAAGCCACGTAGCGCGGTTCGCCACCGCTCTCGCCCGTATAGGAAGGATCGAAGGCTATCGTCAGGAAGCCGCGCTCGGCCAATATCTGCGCATACAGGCCTGATGCTTGCTCTTTGACTGCCCCAAACGGTCCGCTCACTGCCACTGCGGGCAATTTGCCCGTTGCATGCTTCGGCATATACAAATCGGCTGCTAACTGAATACCGTACCGATTATGGAAGGTGATTTTGCTGTGATTGATCTTATCGCTCAATGGGAACACCTTATCCCATTCCTGCGTTAAATTCAAGTTCTGTTCCATATCTTGTTTTGTTTGTACATTGTTCTCTGAGGGTTGGCAGCTAAAAACACATGCCAGCAATGCTATACCCATTTGCTTGATTAGAATATTATTCATTTGTGTTTATCTTTAAATAGTTATCTTGATTTAATCCTCATCTATTGGAGAGCAAAAATATGCAGAGAAAAGTCATCTTACATTGCGGAAAAGCTCAAAAACAATTATTGAAACGTTCATTTGGCTAAGTCAAAGGCTTTGTATATAATCTTAGAAGTGATAAGGTTGGGTAGGTAATTAGAGATAGAATCTCTCATGATAATGGTATAGAGTACTTAATATAACACCTTGCGTCCGGCAAGACGCAAGGTGTGTATAAGTATAATTGTCTTAATCGCAGGAGCAAATAGTAGGAATCAGATTACGGTCTCCATACGCGTTATCTACTCGGGCGACGTTAATCCAGAATTTCGAATCATGCAGCCATTCTAACGGAAAGGCAGCTTTGCTTCGCGGATAAGAATGGTTCCACTCGTCGGCAGTTACCTCGTATTCAGGATGCGGCGCATTCTTTAATACATTATCTGTCTTATCGGCACGTCCTTCTTCTACCTCTTTTATTTCCTTCCATATACATTCCATAACCTCAACGAAGCGGTCAAGTTCGGCCTTGCTTTCACTTTCGGTGGGCTCTACCATCAATGTCCCATGAACGGGGAAAGAGAGGGTCGGAGCATGATAGCCAAAGTCCATCAAGCGTTTGGCTATGTCATTCTCATCAATTCCTGAATGCTCTTTAACCTTCCTGCATTCGAGGATTAGCTCATGTCCTACATGACCGGTAGTACCGGTGTAAACAATACCATAAGTATCTTTTAGTTTTGCTGCTAAATAATTGGCGTTCAGAATGGCTATTTGGGTAGCCTGCGTCAATCCTTCTGCACCTAACAAGCGAATATATGCATAGGTTATGGGGAAAATACCCGCACTTCCGTATGGTGCTGCTGAAACGGTATTCTGGTCGTTCCCCCAAAGCACGGGATGTTGCGGAAGAAATGGAACTAAATGCTCAGCTACACAGATAGGACCAACACCCGGCCCCCCTCCACCATGAGGCGATGCGAATGTCTTATGCAGATTCAAGTGGCATACATCTGCACCAATAATTCCCGGATTGGTTAATCCCACTTGTGCATTCATATTCGCACCATCCATATAGAGCTGTCCGCCACAAGCATGGATAATGTTGCACATCTCTTTGATGTCCGCCTCGAAGATACCGTGTGTGGACGGATAGGTAATCATGCTGGCAGCCAGATTCTCCTTATTCGCTTCGGCTTTTGTCCGGAAATCTTCAAGGTCGATATTGCCTCGCTCGTCACATTTGACCGTAACGGTTTGGAATCCACACTGAATGGCACTGGCCGGATTTGTTCCGTGAGCAGATGCAGGAAGTAAAACGATGTTGCGGTGGCCTTGTCCGATACTTTCTAAATATGAACGAATGATACGCAGACCGGTATATTCGCCAGCTGCACCTGAATTAGGCTGTAGGGTGCAGCCTTTAAATCCGGTGATTTCACAAAGATAAGAAGAGAGGTTTTCTATCAATTCGGCGTATCCTTCTACTTGCTCTTCCGGTGCATAAGGATGGATGTTCTGGAATTGAGCCAAACTGAGCGGAAACATGGAAGATGCGGGATTCAGCTTCATCGTACACGAACCCAGCGAAATCATAGATTGTGCCAATGAGACATCTTTTCGTCCCAACCGGGTGATATAGCGCATCAATTCTGTTTCTGTGTGATATTTCTTAAATACATTTTGCTGGAGGAATGTAGAAGTACGGGTGAATTGGGAGGCAAAATAAGTTTTGTCGGGAATACTGTCTCGCAACATATATTCTTTTCCGATAGCGCCGGAGAAAATGTACAGAAGTACGCCGATGTCGGTAGGTTGCGTAGTCTCATCGATGCTGATCCCCACCTGTCCGCAATCGAAGTAACGCAGGTTTACCTTGCACTCTAAAGCAATTTCGCGCAATGCCGCAACCGACACATTTTCCGGAAGCTGGATACGGAGTGTGTCAAAATAATTCTGATTAAGCTGAGTATAGCCTAACTTTTCCAATTCGGTCGATAAAAAACCTGCCGTAGCATGGATGCGTCCGGCAATATCTTTTAATCCTTCGGCTCCGTGATAAACGGCATAGAATCCGGCCATCGTTGCAAGTAAGGCCTGAGCTGTACAGATGTTGGACGTTGCCTTTTCTCGTTTGATATGTTGTTCGCGTGTTTGCAGGGCTAAACGATAGGCAGGATGTCCGTATGCATCTTTTGATATGCCGATAATACGTCCCGGGATGGCACGTTTGTACTCTTCTTTTGTTGCGAAGAAAGCTGCAGAGGGGCCGCCATAAAACATAGGTATGCCGAACCGTTGGCTGCTGCCAAATACTACATCGGCGCCCCATTCTCCAGGAGGAGTTAAAAGCACCAAACTCATCAAGTCGGCCGCTACCGCAACTTTAGTACCATTTGCATGGGCACGACCGATAAAGTCTCGGTAGTCTTCTATGGAACCATTGGCATTTGGATATTGAACAATAGCACCAAATACATCCGGAGTAAAGTTGAAAGTATCATAATTGCCTGTAACTACTTTAATCTTTTGTGGAATAGCACGCGTATGAATTACAGCAAGTGTAGATGGAAATACCAGTTCATCCACAAACAATGTATTGGCCTCCGCTTTTATTAGGGCGCGACTACGGGCTCCATGCAACATAGTCATGGCTTCAGCTGCAGCGGTAGCTTCATCCAATAGAGAGCAATTAGATAGAGGAAGCCCTGTTAAATCGCAAATCATCGTTTGGAAATTAAGTAATGCTTCCAAACGCCCTTGTGATACTTCTGCTTGGTAAGGAGTATAAGAAGTGTACCACGCCGGATTTTCGAAAACGTTTCGTTGAATAGGAGCTGGGCAGATCGTATCATACCATCCCATTCCTATATAAGAAGTGAACACCTCATTTTTCGAAGCTAATTCATTGATATGCTCTGCAAACTCGCGTTCAGTCATGGGATCAGGTAGATTTAAAGGATGTTGTAGGCGTATATTAGCCGGTATAGTTTGGTCAATCAATTCATCTAATGATTGAACGCCTATGGCTTTTAGCATGGTAGGGATTTCTTCTGGAGCTATGCCTATATGCCGATTAACGAATTTAGTTGTGTCCATAAATTTATGTTTTATATATAGGGATTATTCGATTTTTCAAATGCTACTGACGAGGTTTGCCCATGTCCCGGATAGATAATGGTATCGTTAGGCAAAGTTAAAAGTTCCGTTTGAATAGAGTGGATTAATTGGTCATAGTTTCCACCCCACAAATCCGTACGCCCAATGCTTCCTGCAAATAAAGCATCTCCGGTAAAGACCGAATGGCTTTCAGCATCATAGAAGGCTATACTTCCTGGAGAATGACCAGGTACAGCTAAAATTTTTAGTAAAGACTTGCCAAAATGTATCTCCCCATCTGTTTCCAATTGAGTAGTTATGCAAATATCGTGAACTACTATTGGTAATCCGAAAACCTTGGCTTGTTCGCTGATGGGAGGCAATGTCTTTATATCTTGCGACGTTGTTTCAGGCCATAGTCCGTATTTATTATGGATAAACTCGGCACCCAACAAATGATCTACATGTATATGTGTACAAAGGTGATGCTTTACGATTAACTCATGTTGCGTTATGAAGCTTTCTATTTGTTTACATTCTTGTGGGTTCATGCACCCGCAATCAATTATAGCAGCTTCTTTTGTTTCATCAAACAGGAGATAGGTGTTCTCTCCAAAGTAGTTTACAGTAAATGTCTGTATCTGTATCATAGTGGTATGTAGACGGCTTTTTTGGTTTCAAAATAGCTTTCTTTGAATGTTTCGGAAAGATTTACAACCAATACTTTATTCTTGAAAGGCAAGATTTCATGAGCTAATTCTCCTCCTTTCAAGCATATCAATCCGTTGGGAAGCGCATTGATTTGTTGCTTACAAATGTTCTTGCGGACGATTTTCACCAAGTCGGGCAATGGCATAACGGCACGGCTTACCACGAAATCAAATGACTGTTTCTCCTCTTCTCCGCGTGCATGCCGGAAAGATACGTTGCTCAGCTCGATAGCTTCCGCTATGGCTTGTGCCACTTTAATTTTTTTCCCGATACTATCTACCAAATGAAATCGAACTTCAGGGAATAGAATAGCCAACGGAATACCCGGAAATCCGCCTCCTGTCCCTAAATCCATAATGGAAGTTCCAGGTTTAAAATGCAAAACGCAGGTAATACCTAATGAATGTAGTATGTGGTGTAAATAAAGATTCTCTATGTCTTTTCGGGATATGACATTGATTTTTGCATTCCAATCGGCATAAAGCTCATAAAGGGCTTGCATCTGTTGTTTTTGTATATCGGTCAGTTCCGGAAAATACCCCTTCACAATTTCCAATTGTTGGTTTACAACATCTGGGCGTATAAGCTCATTCTGTTTCATGATGCCATTATACATTAGTGGATATTAGCTATCTGGGTAATAGGACTATCCGGTTTTAATAAATATTGCACAGCTTCGAAAGGAAGAGATACATGGACAGGCCCCACTACGTATGCCGCAATCTCATATTCATTAAAGGTATAAGTGATACCACTTGCGTCTACAAAGAAATTATTGTTTGGATAAATCTCATCTACGCTAAAGAACCCCATATCTTCCAGATCCTTAGGGGCACTTAAGTCGTTTTGCTTGGTGATGTATTCCACTAAGATTTCTGCTAGACCTTCTTGGTAATTTTCCGTAAAAATATCTTCTTCCGTAACTCGTTTTCCGTTATTGGCATCAATTACAAAATGGTTATAAGCGTGTGCGCCATGTGCTCCTCCGGTATAATTTTCGAAGCTAACCGTGAAGCAGAGCAGCCCATCTTGATTGAATTGAATCCGGTTGGACGACATCTCATAATAGGAGAACCAAGCTCCTATCGGCGAATCGTTCTCTTCGGCGCGTTTCACTTCTGTCTGGAAATCCTCTTCCAAATCTTTATATGCCTCAATATAATCGTCTGTGTACTTCTGTACGGCCTCTTGAGGAGTTAATTCCTCATAAGCTTCTCCAAAGTAAGCATCGACGAAAAGCTTTTGTATTTCAGGCAAGATTGCTTTGTCTGCAGATACAGGATAGATAAATTTAATTTGCAGATTGCAGTGCGGATGATTCGGATTATCCAGCAAGTGGTAAGTCTTATTTACTAAAGTAGAGTCGAATTCGATATTGTTTTGTTTGCCACTCTTGGGCTTCATATCGCACGCAGTGAAATAAATCCCCACCGTAAGCAAAAGGAGTAAGACTTTGAATGTGCTAACTTTTTTCATTATATCTCTTTTTGATTATGAATTTGCAAATATACAAAAAAAGTATAAGCTTTAATAATAGAACAAGGAAATACGCTAAAGAGTTTTTCTTTTACGCCTTTTTCTTGAAATAATAAGCAAAAGAAACATAATCTCTATTTTTATCTGCGGGAAAACATAGGCATAAAT
>CAZOKT010000049.1:0-12874 GCA_964580505.1 uncultured Parabacteroides sp.
ATCGGCTTCCAGGTATTCTATACTAAATGGCTCTGTTTATGAACAAAACCGCCTGAAAAGCCAACCAAAAGCCCATTTTTTCATCGGATTATTTCTTAAGAATGCTAGCAAAGCTATAAAGAATTTATAAATTGGAGAAAAGCAAAAATAAATAGTTAGCTTTGCGTACTTTTATTAAAAATGGAGGATTTATGTTCAGAAAATTTCAGCTATTTGCCTTATTCTTTTTCATCCTTCCTTTGCCTCTTTTGGCGCAAACGTATGAAGAATGGATTCAAAAAAGTTGTGATTCGACCGATAAAGAAGATTGGGTTGCAGCAGAAGAAGCCTTGAAAAACGCCATGCGCGAGGAACCAGGAAATCCTGCCAACTTCGCTTTACTCTGCAATTTAGGCACCATTCAACGCCGACAAGGGAAAAAGCAGGAAGCATTAATCTCATATACGGCAGCATTAAGCAGGCATCCTAAAAGCATCACCATACTGGAAAACCGAGCATCCCTTTATACCGAGTTAGGAGAAACCGAAAAAGCATTGAATGATTATAACACTCTCCTGGTGATTGAACCCGATTATCAGGATGCACTTTATTATCGCGGATTACTTTACCTCGCGCAAAAAAGATTTACAGCAGCTGAAGCAGATTTCGATAAGATTCTCCAACTTAATGAAAGATCCGTACCAGCTCGTCTGGGTTATGCCGTATTGGAAAAATTGCGAGGCAATTACACGGAAAGTGAACGGATTTATAATTATCTGATAAGCGAGATGCCCCGCGATTGGCCACTCTATGAAGGACGAGCCGACTTGTACTTTTTGATGGGTAAGAACGCTCGTGCAATAGCCGATTTGAACAAAGTCTTTATCGAAAGCACACCAACCGCTTCGCTTTATGTATTACGGGCTAAGGTTAAAATTGCCCAATATGAGAAAATTCCTGCTTTGGAAGACTTGAAAAAAGCAGAGGAAATGGGCTATGACCAGCAAATCATTGACGAATTAAAGCGTATGTGCCAATAACACGTCTTGCCCTAACTAAAAATCGAGGTAAAACAGATAGAGAAATAAGTATCGGTACTTATTTGGATAAAATATTATATCTTAAGAAAGTAATTAAGAGAATTTGAAAATGGAGTTTGATTATATTGTCGAGCAATTTGCAGATATTCAAGTGTTGCGTTATCAAGTACCCGGTTTTGAGAAGTTATCTTTACGCCGGAAACTATTGCTCTACCATTTATCGGAAGCTGCGTTGATGGGACGCGATATTTTATATGACCAAAATTGTTGCTATAATTTGGAAATTCGCCAGACATTGGAGGCAATTTACCAGAACTATTCGGGAAATAAGTCAGCAGAAGAGTTCAAAGCATTCGAGATCTATCTGAAGCGAGTGTGGTTTGCAAATGGTATTCATCACCACTATGCCGAAGATAAGTTCATACCCGGCTTTTCGGAGCAATTCTTTGAAGAAGAGGTACGTGCCTTACCTATAAAATGTCTTCCCCTTCGGGAAGGCGAAACGATGGATGAGTTTATTGCAGAACTGAAATCGGTTATCTTCGACCCGAATGTGTTGCCAAAACGGACTGTACAGAGCGGCGATAGAGATTGGATTGTTGCCTCTGCCAATAATTATTATGGTAAAGGTGTAACGCAAGCAGATGTCGAGAGTTTCTATGGAAAGATGAAAGCCTCCGACACAAGCCATACGCCTATCTCCTACGGATTAAATAGTCGTTTAGAGAAGATTGGAGGAAAGTTGACAGAGAATGTCTGGAAAGTTGGCGGGCTTTATTCGAAAGCTATCGAACGGATAATCTCCGAACTGGAGCAAGCTGTACAGTTTGCCGAAAACGATAAACAAACAGAAATAATAAAGACTCTTATTGCTTATTATCAATCAGGAGATCTAAAAATGTTTGACACTTATTCAATACTTTGGGTTGAAGACACGGATTCAAAGGTTGATTTCGTTAATGGATTTATCGAAACGTATGGCGATGCATTGGGACTGAAAGCCAGTTGGGAAGCTACAGTAAACTTCTGCAATGAAGAAGCAACACACCGAACTCAAATCATTAGTGAAAATGCGCAATGGTTTGAAGACCATTCGCCGGTTGATTCCCGTTTTAAGAAAAAGAAGGTAAAAGGAGTTAGTGCTAAGGTAATTACTGTTACTATGCTGGGCGGAGATTGTTATCCTTCAACGCCTATTGGCATTAATCTGCCGAATGCGGACTGGATTCGCCGAGATCATGGTTCGAAGTCGGTAACGATCGAGAATATCATGGAGGCTTATGATAAGGCTTCTCAGGGAAGTGGCTTCTGCGAGGAGTTTGTTTGGAGCGACGAGGAGCACAACTTGTTGCGCAAGTATGGCTTCATTACAGATATTCTGCATACCGATTTGCACGAATGCCTTGGGCATGGTTCAGGGCAACTCTTACCAGATACTGACCCGGATGCATTGAAGGCATATGCATCTACCTTAGAAGAAGCACGCGCAGACCTCTTTGGACTTTATTATTTAGCCGACGAAAAGATGGTAGAACTTGGATTGATTCCCGACAGTGACGCATATAAGGCAGAGTATTACAAGTATATGATGAATGGGCTAATGACTCAGTTGGTTCGCATTGAGGCGGGCAAGGACATTGAAGAGGCACATATGCGCAATCGACAGCTTATTGCCCGCTGGGCTTTAGAGCAAGGTACCGAAGAACGTGTTGTAGAAATACGACAACGCAACGGGAAAAGTTATGTGGTGGTAAATAACTATAAGCAGCTTCGGGTACTATTCGGTCAACTATTAGCCGAAGTGCAACGTATCAAAAGTGAGGGAGATTATGCTGCCGGCAGGACATTAGTCGAGCAATATGGTGTGAAGGTTTCCCCTGAATTGCATAAAGAAGTGCTAGAACGTTACGCACAACTACACCTTTCGCCTTATAAAGGATTTGTGAATCCAGTGATGCATGAAGTGAAAGACAAGGAAGGTAACATAACAGACATTTTATTGGATTATACTGAAGGTTATACAGAACAAATGCTACGTTATAGCCTTAATTATTCTTATCTACCTATAAGATAATAATGGAAGAGAAGATTAAACACATTCGCAAGCAACTACGCTTGGCCATGAACGGCGTGATTTCGAACAGCCTTCGTGAGAAAGGCATGAATTATAAGTTAATATTCGGCGTACCGCTTCCTGAGATTAAACAGATAGCCGCCGGATATGAGTCCGATGCAGAGCTTGCCCGGATGCTTTGGCAGGAAGATGTGCGCGAAATGAAGATATTGGCGACCCTATTGTTTCCTGCCGAAGCTATGACACACGCAGAGGCCTGCCGTTGGGTAAACGAGATTCCCTATCCAGAGATTGCCGAACAATGTTGCAACAATCTGTTTCCGAAGCTGACTGATGCCGCCAGCTTGGCTGTAAGCTTGTTAACCGACACTTCGTCGCTGGGACGCACGAGCGGGTTCCTGCTCTTCGCACAACTCTACAAACATCATCAGGCTATCCGTCCCGCAGAAGAAGAAGTATTTTTGGCAGAATGTTGCTGCACGTTGCAACCTGAAGGCGAGGTCAAAGTTTCTTGGCACGAGCAACGAGCAGCAGTGCAAGCATTGCGGTTCTTCGGGCGTATCTCGCCAGAGAATGCCACCGAAGCTTTGACTACCATCCTCTCCGACCCTACAACTGCCACTCCTGAACAACGCGAGTTTTACGAAGAACTACGGTTTGAGTTTGCTTATTGATTCTGCACGAACGGAGGTTTCCTACCCTGAGATATACAAAATTTCCTGCTTAGTTAGCAGAATATCCGTGCGGTTTGTGTAAGTTTGCGCTCTCAAAAGAGATTATCAATGGATTGGTTATGCGAGACTTTTCTACAGCCGACTATAATTCAGGCGATTATCGTAATTTGCGCCGTATCGGCTTTAGGGGTTTATTTAGGGAAACTGAAGATATTCGGAGTATCCCTTGGCGTTACATTTGTGTTCTTTGCCGGAATCCTTACCGCACATTTTGGAGTGGTTGTGAATAAAGATATGTTGACGTTTGCCCAAAACTTCGGGCTGATTATATTCGTTTATACTTTAGGATTACAGGTAGGACCCGGTTTCTTTTCTTCACTCAAGAAGGGTGGAATTGTAATGAATATGGCAGGATTAGCCATCGTGTTCTTAGGATTATTGCTGGCACTCGTTGTCCATTGGACGACGGACGTGTCGTTACCGAATGCTATTGGGTTGCTTTGCGGAGCAGCTACCAATACTCCGGCTTTAGGCGCTGCCCAGCAGGCATTACATCAGCTGTATCCAGCAAATGATGCTGGTATCACAAGTATGGCGTTGGCATGCGCCGTTGCATATCCTTTGGGTGTCATCGGTGTAATTTTAGCCATTATCGTCTTGCGTACACTCTTCTACAAGGCAAAAAGCAAGTCAAAAGAAACAAATAAAACCCAGACCTTTGTCGCCGAATTCCAAGTATGCAATCCTGCAATCTACCACAAAAGTATCAAAGAGATTATGACTGTAACGGAGAAACATTTTGTCATCTCTCGTGTATGGCGATGCGGAAAAGTAACGATTCCTACGTCCGACACCACTTTAGAAGAGGGCGACCATCTGCTTATTATATCAGAAAAAACTGATGTGGAAAGCATCAAAGTGCTTTTTGGCGAGCAGGAAAACGTGGACTGGAACAAGAAAAACATTGATTGGAATGCTATTGACAGCCAATTGATTTCCCGTCGAATTATCGTTACGCGTAATCGTATCAACGGCGTTAAGCTCGGTTCGCTTCGTCTGCGCAATCTTTATGGCATCAACATCACACGGGTAAACCGCGCCGGAATCGACCTTTTGGCCTCACCTGACTTGCATCTTCAGATTGGCGACCGACTGACGGTAGTTGGCGAGGAGAATTCTATAAAGAATGTCGAACGCATCTTAGGCGACCAAGTGAAGCGTCTGCGCGAACCGAATTTACTTGCTATTTTTATTGGCTTAACGTTAGGCGTATTGCTCGGCTCCATTCCAATACCGGTTGCTGGACTTGACACGCCCATCAAGCTCGGGATAGCCGGAGGACCTATTATAGTGGGCATACTGATGGGGGCTTTTGGTCCGAGGATACACTTAACGACTTATACGACACTAAGTGCCAATCTTATGGTCAGACAGTTGGGAATCGTCATTTATTTGGCAGGATTGGGGCTGGACTCGGGCGCACATTTTTTCGAGACTGTTTTCTGTGCCGAAGGAGTATTATGGATTGCATTGGGTTTCGCATTGGCAATTATTCCGGTGCTGATAGTCGGTTATATTTCGTCCAGGTTCTTACGAATCGACTATGCAAAGAACGTCGGACTACTATGCGGAAGCATGGCAAATCCGATAGCATTAGACTACGCCAATATGACGGTAGATAGCGATGAACCGTCGGTAGCATATGCAACCGTTTACCCGCTCTCCATGTTCGTTCGGGTCATTTCTGCGCAGGTCGTTATCCTCTTTTTCCGATGATACAGAGCAGTAGCTGCGACTTATCTCCCAAACTCTCACGAAAGAAAAGCCGAAAGAATGAACAATTTATAACGAGCTTACAACGTTTTGTTAGGCAGCTTTTTCACCTTTCCTCGCGAGATTTCTTTTCGACAGATAATGAGTTGTTTGGAGTTGTCGCGCAAGGTGGTGGCAAAAAGAAAGCAATCGCCTCCGTCACGCAGCTTGGTACGCCGCCTGAGTTCATCGGCAGTCAGGGGGAAATTCCGGCATGTGATGTTGGCTTGCGGCACCTCTTTCACCAAGGTCTTGCAGAGATGGCTGCTGAAAGGCAACGAGCGTTCCACACGAAAGATGCGACCAGGGAACGAAGAGACAAGTGCATCGGAAGTATATAGATGGCTGTTAATATGCAACTTATCGACACCTAACCGCGACGAGATGCACCGGAATGCGCCCGCCTTTCGTATCGCCGCGTTGGGTTCATAAAGATAGTTTAGCGGCTGGTCGGCGAAGGTCAGTTGCGCAGCTCGTTCCTCTTCTAAAGTAAAATCGAAATGTTGCTCTGTTCCGTCGGCAAGGAAATCAACGCAATGCAACGAAATTTCTACCTCTTTCTCCGCACACCCTATCTCCACCAAAAGCTCCTTACACTCGTTTCGCACCGAAAGGATATGCACGGCATAAGCACCTGGCAACAACGAGACAGTCTGCTGAATGTCTGCCATTGGTGAGAGTTTGGCGATAACCCGCCGAGCCTTCTGCAAAAGTACTGGCAAAAGTGCGGGTAAGTCCGGTTCGCAATCAGCAAGGGCATAGACACGTTTGTTCCCCTCCCCTCGCCTCGCCGGATCGATATAAAACGAATCCGCTTCCGGAAGGTCAAGGAGTATTTCGGTAATGTCGGCATGGTGCACCGTGATATTTGGCATGCCAAGAACGGAAAAATTATACCGTGCTGCCTGGCAGTAGGCAGCGTTCCGTTCAAAATAATCAAGCTTTCGTGCCTTCTTTGCTAAGAAATAGCTGTCAATCCCCAGCCCACCAGTGAGATCACATAACGACTCTTCGGCAGAAACAAGTCGTTGTTTGTAGTACGCAGTAAGCTCAGATGAGCACTGCTCCGCCGCAATCTTCGCTGGAAAGACAAGTTCCTCGTTAGCATACCACGATGGCAATTTTTCCCGAATTTGCCTACGTGCGGCAATCTGTTCGGCAAGGAACGGCACATCCAACGCAGGGTATCTGCCCGCACTCAGCAAGAGCCGCGCTACATCGTCGTTACGATGCTCCCGAATATAGCTTTTCTGTTCATCGGTCAGTCGCATAGATTCTGCAAATGAGTAATCACGCTGCAAAAGTAAGAATATTTCTACAAAAAGACCCCTTCGGCAACATTTAGCGACAAAGTCACAAGCCGAAGGGGTGAAAATATAGAGGGAATATGAAGAAACGCCTATGATGCGCCGCCACCTAAAGCATGATAGAGCGAAATGACGCATTGGGTTGCCTCATAACGCGACGAAGCAAGCGTGAGACGTGCGGCAAGAAGTGACTGCCTTGCTGTAAGGACTTGGAGGAAATCCGTATCGCCATACTCCATCAATAAAGCAGTTCCGCGAACCGTTTCCGTCAGATGTTCCACACGTTGCTCGTCAAGATTAGTCCGTTTGGTAGCTGACTGCCAACCAGAGAGGGCATTGTTTACTTCCGTTCCTGCGTCGAGCAGTGCCTGACGGAAACTATAAATGGCTTCTTCCTGCTGCGCACGGGCTATCCGAAGATTCGCGATATTGGTGCCGCGATTAAACAAAGGTTGCACCAACGAACCGACAGCTTGCAACAACCATGCGCCCGGATTGCTGATAACAGCCCCACCACTGTTCGTCCAACCTGCAGAACCGCCCAACGTAATCGTCGGATAAAATGCAGCTCGTGCTGCCTGAGTGACATAAAAAGCCTGCGCAAGTGCGCCTTCTGCCTCACGAATGTCAGGACGATTAGATAACAAGTTGAGCGGCATGCCTACGGTGAGCGAATCTGGAAACGTAGGAGCGTAACGATCGCTTCGTGCTATCCGTCCGGGCACACGTCCAAGAAGGGCAGACAAGGAGTTCTCCAATTCACAAACCTGCTGTCGAAGAGCGAGAAGTGAGGACTCTGTCTCTAATCGAGAGGCTTCTGCCTGATGAATATCATTGCTGTCGGCACGCCCTGCCCGCATCAAAGCATGGAGACAGCGAACGTATGCCTGCCAACTCTCAGCAGTTTCGGCACTGATGCGCACCTGTTCGTCCAACATCAGAAGCGAATAGTAGTTATCAGCTATCGTAGCGATAAGTTCGGTCTGGACAGCTTGTCGGTAAGCCTCGCTCTGTTCCATTGCAGCGAGCGCGCCCCGTTTTGCCGTAGTTAGTTTTCCAAAGATATCTATCTCCCAACTGGCAGATACGGCAAGATTATAAGTTTTCGAGACGGAGCTTCCGTCGAAGCTGCTCAAAGTACCTTCAGGCTCAAACTGAAGTGACGGCAGAAAGGCAAGCTTCGAAGAAAGGAGCGTCGCTTTGGCTTCTTCCACTTTCAACCGGGCGATATTTAAATCACTGTTCGCCTCGATACCTTCACGTATCAAGGCTTGCAGAAGCGTATCAGTAAAGAATTCGTCCCACGCCAAAGATGCAATCGATGAAAGCGTATCAAGAGGATAGTTCTCCGTTCTATATAGGCTATCGACGTTGGCTGCTATACTTTCGGGACGTTCATAACGACGATACGTTCCACAAGAAAGCAGGATAATGGCCAAAAATAAGGAACTTATCCGTATAAATTGCTTTTTCAACATATACTATCTCGTTAATAAATGGTTATATTTCGTTATCATCCCGTTTTCTCTCAGGCATCCACCGCTCTTGCATTGCCTGAAAAACGATAAACAAGGCTGGCACAACAAAGAGCAAAGCTATCGTCCCGACAATCATACCTCCGACAACTCCCGTCCCTAACGAAACGTTACCATTGGCACCGGCTCCTGAAGAAAAAACCAAAGGAAGCATACCGAAGATCATCGTAGCAACGGTCATCAGGATAGGACGCAGGCGGACTGCCGATGCAGAAACGGCTGCATGTGCCAGCGACATGCCATGCTTGCGGCGCGTAGCGGCATATTCCGTAATCAGAATGGCGGTTTTAGCCAGCAGACCGATAAGCATGATTAAGCCGGTTTGCATATAGATATTATTCTCAAGCCCGCAAAGATTGGACAGAAGGAAGCTACCCATCAAACCGAAAGGTACGCTAAGCATCACTGCCAACGGAACGAACAAGCTTTCGTAGAGTGCGCAGAGTATCAAATAAATGAAGACAATACATATCACAAACACCATGACGGTGTTGCCGGAACTGCCCGACTCTTCCCGCGTAATGCCGGCATATTCATATCCATACCCGACGGGCAAAGTCTCGGCAGCTACCTGCTTGATGGCAGCAATGACGTCACCGGAGCTATAGCCCTCGTTCATCATGGCGTTGACTTGTATCGAACTATAGAGGTTAAAGCGCGCTAAGGTCTCCGGTCCGTACGTTTTGGTCAGGGTGATGAACTGCCCGATTGGTGCCATTTCTCCGACATCTGTCCGCACAAACATATTGTTCAATGCGTTCTTGTCTAAACGAGATTCCGTATCGGCCTGCACATAGACACGATAAAGCTTCGAGAAACGGTTGAAATTGGAGGCATAATTTCCACCGATATAGCCAGACATGACACTCAACACATCAGACGGAGATACCCCCATCCGCTTACATTTTGCCGCATCGATCTCTACACTATACTGCGGGAACTTCGTATCGAAGGTGGTGTATGCCATTTGAATTTCCGGTCGTTGGTTGAGAACCCCGATGAACTTGTCAGTATGCGCTTTGAGAGTCTCTATACTTCCCCCAGCCCTATCCTGCACATAAAGCTCCACACCACTACCTGTGCTATAACCCATGATTGTCGGCTGTGCGAACGCAAAGAGCTTGGCACTATGAATACCCGATGTCCGGCGGTATATTTCCTCAATGACGGCACTAATGTAATCTTCATCCTCGGTGCGCTCGTTCCAATTCTTCAGTTTAATGATAAGCATACCGCCTGACGGTGCCTGCCCACCCATCATACTGTAACCAGCCACGTTAGAATATCTGTCTATCTGCGGAATATTTTGAATGCAACTTTCGACCTCAGTCATGGCACGTACCGTCTGCGCCAAGCTGCTTCCCGGAGGTGTTGTTACATTAACAAAGATGGTTCCCATATCTTCATCCGGCACTAAGCCGGTTTTCGTATTACGCATCAGTACCACGAGCAGCGCGATTGCTGCGCACACTCCAATCCCTATTAACCATTTGCGTCGAAAGAACCACTTTATTCCGCCTTTGTAACGCACAACAAGTCGATTGAAAGCAACTTCAAACGCCTGATGAAAACGCGACGAGAAGCTTAATTTCTTACCGGAAGCCTCTTCGATGTGTGGCGTCATGATAAGAGCGCAAATAGCCGGACAGAACGTCAATGCGTTGATAGCCGAAATACCTACCGCAACAGCCATCGTTAATCCAAATTGCATATAGAAAGTTCCGCTCGTGCCTCCCATAAAAGATGTCGGAATAAACACCGCCATGAATACCAATGAAGTCGTAATAATAGCCGACGCAATCCCGTCCATTGCCCGAGCTGTTGCCGCATAAGGCGAACGCACGCCTTCGTCGAATTGGGCTTGCACCGCCTCGACCACTACAATAGCATCATCTACAACAGTTCCAATCACCAAAACGAGGGCAAACAAGGTCAACAGGTTCAGGCTAAAGCCTGCCACATAAAGGAAAGCAAACGTCCCGACAAGCGACACAATAACCGATATGGCGGGAATGATGGTGGAACGCACACTTTGCAAGAAGACATAGACCACCAATATCACAAGGATAATTGCCTCTATCAAGGTCTTTACTACCTCGTGAATGGAAGCATCGAGAAACTCTTTTGTACTCATCAGGTCAGTCAAGACCAACCCCTTAGGCAGCTCTTCTCTGACTTCTTCCATCAACTGGTCTATTTCGCTGATGATTTCATTGGCATTCGAGCCGGCTGTTTGTGAAATCATGGCGGTTGCTCCCGGATGTCCATTTATCTCACTGTTGTATGCATAGCTTTGTGCACCGAGTTCGATGTTGGCAATGTCTTTCAGGCGCAAGACCTCTCCGCTCTCCAATGCTTTGATTACGATATTTCCGAACTCATCAGCTGTCTCATACCTCCCGCGATATTTCAAAGTATATTGGAAAGTGTTCTTCGAATCTTCGCCCAATGTTCCGGTGGCGGCTTCCACATTTTGTTCGTCCAAGGCAGTAACCACATCGTCGGGCACTAAGCTATATTGCGCCATCACCTGGGGATTAAGCCAAACACGCATAGCGTAATCGGCACCCATCACGTTTACGTTTCCCACACCGCTGATACGCGAAAGGCGAGGCTCGATATTTATTTTGAAATAGTTGTTTATAAACGTCTGGTCGTAACTGTCGTCAGGGCTGTAAAGCGCAACAATCTTCAGCATACTGTTCTGACGTTTCTCGACCGTTACACCTATCTGCGTCACTTCGGCAGGCAGCAGGCCTTCAGCTTCACTCACGCGGTTCTTCGTATTGATGGTTGCCATGTCAGGATCGGTACCTTGTTTGAAGTAAACGGTAATACTACCCGAGCCATTATTGGTCGAGGTCGAAGTCATATAGAGCATATCCTCTACCCCATTGATGGCTTCTTCCAATGGCACGACAACCGACTTCTGCACGGTTTCAGCGTTGGCTCCCGTATAAGTGGTCGATACCATAACGGTAGGCGGCGCAATATCCGGATACTGTTCCATAGGTAATCCGGACAATCCGATAAGCCCCACTAACAAAATAAGTATAGAAATGACACACGCCAAGATAGGGCGGTCTATAAAAGTCCGTAATTTCATAAGCTTTTTATAGTTATCTATTCAACATTTTATGCCTGACAATCCAAGAAAAGATAGTTATGTTTCCCTCCGTTGCAAGGCAGTTTTTTTCAGGGATTGACAAGCGTTCCTTCTTGCAACAAACCAGCACCTTCCGCCACAATCACATCGCCCACGTCCAAACCCTGCTCCACAATATACTCATTGCCGTTATCCATCGGAAAAACTTTCACTTGCACAGAAGTTGCTTTGCCTTCTATCACCTTATACACAAATATCTTATCTTGTATTTCATACGTTGCTTCCTGAGGAATGACCAATACGCTGTCCATTTCATAAGGAAAAACCAGCGCACCGCTCCCGCCATTGCGCAACATACGCTCAGGGTTTGGGAAAGTAGCACGCAGACTAACCGCACCTGTGCCATTATCTATCGTTCCGCTAATTGCATCAATCCGGCCGGTATGCGCATACATTTCCCCATCGCTAAGCAAGAGATTCACCTCCGGCATTTGCTTCATGGCCTCTTCCAGCGTACCGCTTTCCCGTATCAAGGAAAGAATCTGGCTCTCTGTCATCGAGAAATACACATGCATTTCTTCATCGTCCGACACGGTGGTAAGCGGCGTCGTGATAGAAGCATCCACCAGCGCACCAACCCGATAAGGAATCATGCTTGCCACGCCAGTTACCGGACTTTTCACTACTGTATAAGAAAGATTATTCCGCGCATTGACTTCGTTCGCCTTAGCCTGCTCCAAAGCCGCTTCCGCTTCGAGCAAAGAGTTGCGAGCAGTCTGTAAATCGAAAGCTGACACAACGTTCTCTTTATACAATTCCGCCTTACTATCAGCCGTCATCCGGGCAGTAGCCACCGATGCTTCTGCGCTCTTCACATTGGCAACGGCAGTCTGCAGAGCTGCTTCGTAAGGCACCTGGTCGATGATGAAAAGCGCTTGTCCCTGTTTAACCTGCGCTCCCTCTTCGATACAAACCTGCGTAATAGTTCCACTCACCTGCGGACGAATCTCCACACTTTGCCTGCCCTTAATCGTTGCGGTATAAGTTTGCTGAAGCGTCCGGCTTCCCTCACTTACGGTTGTCAGTTTATATTCGTCCGAAGCTACATTTTTTGGCGTTTCTTTACACGCAACGGACAAGAGTAATCCCAATCCGATATAACTTAAAAATAACAATCGTTTTTTCATACCATTTCTCATTATCATTTATAATCGCCGCAAATATCCCAAGATATCAATAGACGATCTTTGTCTGAAACATGTCCTTTTTTTACTAAAAGAAAACTACCTATATATTGTTTGAGCTATTATTAATTTTATCATGTTAATATGGAAACTATAAATTAAC
>CAZOKT010000050.1:0-7406 GCA_964580505.1 uncultured Parabacteroides sp.
GAGACCTGGCTGCTGCATATTGGAGCGAACGAGGAATGATAGCCGGAGATATTATCGAGGCATTAGGAAAAGCTTTCAAACAAGTTGTCTAATACCTATTATAAAATAACGTGAATTCATTATAAGACCCAATAGAGTCAGTTACCGGTCATTGACGAAACGAACGTCAATGGCGGGTTGCTTTTCATTAAAGAACAGGTGCTTTTACGACTCATGCATGATTCATTTTTCAACCCATGCATGACTCGTTTTATGATCCATGCATGATTCATTTTGCGACCCATGCATGGGTCATTTTCACGTCCCATGCATGAATTCACATTAAACAGGAAGCAACCCGGAATGGACAGTGCTCCTCCTATCGGAGGACTGTACGGTTTAGAAATCCATCAAAGTCCCACCTGCCTTTGTTGTTCAGCGTTGTAGCGGTCGCCCATAATGGGTATAGATGCTATGGAATCTTCCAGCTGCTGCCATTCTTCAGTAGTCAGAACGAAGTCCAATGTGCGCAGGTTTTCTTCGAGATGTGAGAGTTTTGTCGTGCCGGGAATAGGTACAATCCACGGTTCCTTCTGCAAGAGCCATCCCAAGGCAAGCTGCGCCGCCGTCATGCCCCGCTCGCGACCGAAGCGTTGCAGCACGTTCACGATGCGGTAGTTGGCACGCATGGCTTCAGACGTAAATCGGGGTAATGTGGTGCGGTTGTCATTCTGCGGATCAAATTCAGTATACTCATTTAGGTCGCCGCCTAAAAAGCCACGGTTTATCGGGCTGTAGGGCACAAAGCCGATGCCTAATTCTCTACACACGTCCAGCACGCCGTTCGTCTCCACGTCGCGGTGCATCAGGTGGTATTCGCTCTGGATGGCCGTCAACGGGCAGACGGCGTGTGCCTTGCGAATGGTGTCAGCACTAACTTCACACATACCCCAATGTAACACTTTCCCTTCTTTTATCAGATCGGCAATAGTGCCTGCCACATCCTCTACCGGAGTTTGTGAGTCGAAGCGGTGTTGATAGAACAAAGGGATAACATCGATGCGCAGCCGTTTCAATGATTCCTCGCAGTAGCGGCGGATGACGTCGGGGCGACTGTTCTGCCGTCCGGTAGCTTTACCGTCAATAACCTCAAGACCGAACTTGGTAGTTATATTCACCTTTCCATGAAACTCTCCGAGGGCTTCACCAGCCAATTCTTCGTTGTTTAATGGGCCGTAGATGATAGCTGTATCAAACAGTGTCACACCTCGTTCCATAGCCTCGTGCAGCAAACGGATACACTGTTTTTTGTCGGGATGATAGCTGCGATGATAGGTCATACCCATAACCCCGAAGCCCAATGCCGATACCTCGAATGCTGCCGGCCCTGTACCCAACGTGCGGTGAGCCGTGATGGAGGCAGTTTTGGTTTCATCAGCGGATGCCGAATTTCCTCTTGAAGGAACACGTGTGACTGCCTGTACTTTTTCTAATGCCGGAGATACGGCTACCGCCGTGCTTACAGTTACCGCCGTCTTCAAAAATCTCCGGCGGCCTAATCTTTCTTGCTTATTCATGTCTTCCATATATTATGCATACTTATTTAATTAATGAATCGAGAATGCACCGTCCACCAGTAGAGCGTGTCCGTCTACGAAACTTGCCTGCGGACTACATAGCCATAACACAGCATTGGCTATCTCCTCCGGCTTGCCCAGTCGTCCAGCTGGAATATCACGCAACAGGTCTGCCTCCACTTGTGGATTACGTCGAATAAGTTCTTCCGCCATCGGCGTACGTATAGCTCCCGGACATACGGCATTAATACGTATTCCCTTTGCTGCATAATCAATGGCTGCCGTACGAGTTAGCCCTATGACGGCATGCTTGCAAGCAATATAAGCAGCTTGTCCAGGAAATCCCGTCACTCCACCTTGCGAAGAGGTATTGACTATGGCACCGCCGCCTTGTTTCAACATTTGCAAGATTTCGTAACGCATACAGTTCCACACCCCTTTAAGATCAACGGCCACAGTACGGTCGAATTCCTCATCAGTTATCTCAGCCATAGGTCTCTGTGGCGTTTGTATACCTGCGTTGTTGTGGGCTGCGTCCAGCCTACCGTAGGTGGCAACAATCCAGTCTATCATTTCTTTTACAGCTTGCGTATCGGATACGTCGCAATGGTAAGACACGGCCTTGTATCCGTCTGCCACAAGCCGTGCTGCTTGTTCTATCGGCTCTCTGATGTCTGCTAAAACCGTAACATAACCGGCTTTGGCAAACGCTTCAGCGCATGCAAGCCCAATACCCATTGCAGAGCCAGTAACAAGAGCCACTTTTTCATTCGTTGATGCAGTTATTTCCATATCTAAATGATATTATCATGTTTATTTTTCACAAAGATAGCGAGGCATTAAAAAACGAGTTTTGTTCGTAGGCTCAAAAAGGTTTGCTCCAAAGTTCATGAAACATAAAAACGGTTAATGTTATTTTGCATCTGTTTCGCGGCATTGTAGCATTTCAAATATCCTCTCATTTAGATTCCTCAAGAAGCGGCTCAAATAACAACTCCTACTAATACGTTTCAAATTTACGCCTAACTTTATCCTGATTATTAGGCATAAATGCCAACAAATATAGGCATTTATACAGACTTAAATATACGTTTGCCCTTAGAAAGCTCTCAAATAATTTGCAGCATTCCGAAAAAGAATCTACCTTTGTGCCGTTTTCTTCTCCGTGTGATGGGAAGGTTAGAAATAATATTTGAGTAACACATTTAATTATTAAGATGAAAACATTTCAATTAGAAGGTACATCAAGAGAAATCGCCGTACGCTCGGCCGACCAGAAAAGAGCCTTAAAGGCTATCCGCAAGAATGACGGAATTCCGGCTGTACTATATGGTGGTGAAAACGTAATCCATTTTACGGTTAAAAACAATGCTGTTCGTAACTTGATTTATACACCGGAAATTTATGCTGTTGAGCTGAATATAGACGGCGTAAAGAGAATGGTAGTTATGAAAGAGATTCAGTTCCATCCAGTAACAGACAAGGTACTGCACATAGACTTCTTGGAAGTATTTCCGAACAAACCTATTGTAATGGAAGTACCAGTTGTATTGGAAGGTCATGCTGAAGGTGTTAAAGCCGGAGGTAAATTGCAATTGCAGATGAGAAAGCTGAAAGTGAAAGCTCTCTATACTGAAATTCCTGAAAAGTTAATTATCAATGTAGACCACTTAGGTTTAGGCAAGACTATGCAGGTGGGCGAAATTCACTTTGAAGGTTTGGAAATCATGAATGCTAAAAATGCCGTAGTTTGTGCTGTTCAGTTGACTCGTGCAGCTCGCGGAGCACAAGCAAAAGCATAACGATATTTTCATAAAGAGATGGAAAGGGTTTGTTCGGAAGAATAGACCCTTTTCTTTTATCATATAAAACAACAAAAATGAAGTATCTGATTACAGGATTAGGAAATATTGGCTCAGAATATTTAGGAACAAGGCATAACATCGGATTCCGGGTTGTAAACCACTTGGTAGAAGAAGTCGGAACAGTTTTTTCAGAAGAGCAGTATGGTGCTATAGCCCGAATGCGTGTGAAGAATTGCGAATTAGTCGTTCTCAAGCCAAATACCTTTATGAATCTGAGTGGAAATGCAGTACGCTATTGGTTGCAAAAAGAGAATATTCCAATAGAAAACTTGCTAATAGTCGTAGATGATTTGGCATTGCCTTTTGGAACATTACGTCTCAAACCCAAAGGAAGTGATGCCGGACACAATGGTTTGAAAAACATTGCTCAAATGCTGGGTACGCAAAACTATGCTCGACTACGCTTCGGAATCGGAAATGACTTTCCAAGAGGAACACAAATAGACTTCGTATTAGGCCAGTTTCCACCAGAGGAGTTAGCTCTCATGCCAGAAAAATTGAATCAATCCGTGGAAATCATCAAGAGTTTCTGTTTAGCTGGTATACAGATAACGATGAATCAATACAATAACAAATAAAGACTCTTATGAATGAAGTTCGTATTGATAAATGGATGTGGGCGACCCGAATCTTCAAGACACGTAGTATTGCAGCAGATGCTTGCAAAAAGGGACGTGTCATGATTAATGGAGTTAATGTCAAACCTTCCCGAATGATTAAGGTTGGTGACGTCATTCAAGTCCGGAAACCACCTGTTACCTTCTCGTTTAAAGTACTTGACTTGACCGAGAATCGTATGGGAGCGAAGTTAGTACCTCAGTTCATGGAAAATGTAACAACACCCGACCAATATGAAGTCTTAGAAATGAACCGTATTTCTGGTTTCGTTAATCGTGCCAAAGGATTAGGACGCCCAACAAAGAAAGATCGCCGAGATTTAGAGCAATTCACCGGTGCTGACTTTTATGAGACGGATGATTTTGACTTCGACTTCGGATTTGACTTAGATGAAGAGGAATAAGTGAAATGAATTATCCAACTTCGTTGGGATTCTAAATGAAAGGTTGGATATGGATACTTGAGGGATTAATATGATGAATGCTGCAAGATGCAACTGGAAGAGTAATGCCAAATAAAAATGAAATTAAAAACAAAGCAGCATGTGTTTTACAAGATAAAATCGTAACTTCGCCTCTCAAAATAGGAGAAATATTTAATCAAGAAAGAATCAATATGGAAGTTACTGGAAAAATTATTGCTGTTCTACCTGAACAAAACGGGGTTAGCAGAGCAGGAAATGAATGGAAAAAGCAGGAGTATGTGCTTGAAACACACGATCAATACCCGAAAAAGATTTGTTTCCAGATATTCGGTGCGGAGCGTATTGCACAGGCAGCTATTCAGCCGGGTGAGGAACTGACGGTGTCGTTTGATATTGATAGTCGCGAATGGCAGGGACGCTGGTTTACCAGCATTAATGCTTGGAAAGTGGAACGTCCGACAGTGGACACATTCGCAAATGCGGCGGGAACAATTACACCGAATGATATGACAGCATCTGCTCCGGTTTCTGATTTCGGTACTCCAAACCCAATAGATGATTTACCTTTTTAATAAAAATTTTAAACGTTATAAACAGAATCAGCATGAAACTAATACCGAATTTATTCTTATCTGGAGCTTGCTTGGTCGCATTCGGACTAACAGCCTGCCAAGAGTCCAAGGCTCCTACACCGATTATGCCAGTCCCGACACCAGAACAAGTAGAATGGCACAAGCTGGAAACCTACGCTTTTATCCATTTTGGACTGAACACTTTTAATGATTTGGAATGGGGTTATGGCAATACTCCTACGTCTACTTTCAATCCGACGGATTTGGACTGTGAGCAGTGGGTACGTACTATTAAAGCAGCTGGTTTGAAAGGAGTAATCCTTACAGCCAAGCATCATGATGGCTTTTGCTTGTGGCCTACAGCTACGACCGAGTACTCTGTTAAGAATTCTCCCTGGCGTAATGGTAAGGGCGATATGGTGCGCGAACTATCAGATGCTTGTCAGAAGTATGGACTGAAGTTTGGTATTTATCTTTCCCCATGGGATCGCAATAGTGATAATTACGGCACGCCGGACTATGTAGTGAAATTTCATGCGCAGATGGAAGAGTTGATTAGTAATTATGGGCCACTCTTCGAGTATTGGTTTGATGGAGCTAATGGTGGCGATGGTTGGTATGGCGGAGCTAATGAGACCCGTTCTATCGATGCTAAAGTTTATTATAAATACGAAGAAGCGAGAGAGAAAATTAAAGAGAAACATCCTACAGCTATGATTTTTGGCGGCACAGTACCAGACATTCGTTGGATTGGTAACGAAGAGGGATGGGCTGGAGCAACGCAATGGAGTATGTATGATACGGAAATCAACGTTGGGCCGTATGCTAACAGTGCGTATGGTTCAGAGGATAGCAAGAAATGGTTGGGAGGAGAATGTGATGTATCGATTCGTCCCGGCTGGTTTTATCATCCACGCGAAGACCACCAGGTAAAGTCACTCGCTCATTTAGTCGACCTTTATTATCGCAGTGTGGGACATAATACCAATTTCTTATTGAATTTCCCGGTGGCATTAAATGGTAAAATTGACCCGCGAGATTCTGTCCGCGCTGTAGAATGGTATCAAACAATTCAAAATGATTTAAAGACAAATTTGTTGAAAGACGCATCCGTAGAGGCTTCAAGTCGTAGAGGCAGGAGTTTTTCCGCAACAAATGTGACAGACGGCGATTGGGATACGTATTGGGCAACAGCTGATGGCGTGCATAACGGCTCGCTGACTTTTACGCTCGCTACGCCTTCAGATGTAAACCGCGTGCTTATTCAGGAATATATTCCATTGGGACAGCGTGTCCGGAGTTTTAATCTGGAGTATGAATTGGATGGCAAATGGCAGCCAATAAACTCTGTCGATTCTACAACGACCGTAGGTTACAAACGCATTGTTCGTTTCCCGACGGTGCATGCCAACAAGCTGCGTATCAACTTTACCGACGCACGGGGTCCGCTTTGTATCAATAACGTGGAAGCATTTTGTGCTCCAGCGCTTTTGACCGAACCCCTCATCAGTCGTAACGCACAATCTGAGGTAAGTATTATGGCAGGCGAGACGGGTGCAGAGATTCATTATACGGTAGATGGAAGTGAGCCAACGAAAGATTCACCGTATTATGAGCAACCTTTCGTGCTTGATAAAAAAGGAATCGTAAAAGCTGTAGTGTATGATACGAACACCGAAAAGTACAGTCCGGTTACAACACAAGTGTTTGATATTCCGGCCTCAATGTATCATCTCGTGGGAGATAAAGAAAAAGGCGTTGTTCTCTTCGATGGCAACGGCTATACGGCCTATTACCTACCCAAAGGAAAGCGCGAAGTCGAAGTGCAACTGAGTGAACCTCAAACGATTTCCGGGTTCCGCTATGTACCCGATCAGAATCGTAGTTGGAACAGTTCGCTGGGACATATCTCTTCGTATCGTTTCTATGTAGATGGAAAGCAGGTGGCCAGCGGAGAGTTCTCGAACATCAAGGCAAACCCGATTGAACAGGAAATACGTTTTGCGCCTGTCAAAGGAAAAAGCTTCAAACTGGTTTCTGTACGGAATGTTGATGATATGCCGCAAACTTGCATTGGCGAATTATCTTTGATTACCGAATAAAAAACCTACAACAACGTAAGAATGACCGGCACAGTGCTGCTCTTTTGTAAAAGCACTGTGCCGGCTTCTTTTTTTCTAAATGGGCATAATGTGATTCATCAGGTCTATAAGGGCACAACCTAAGTGCCTCAAAGGTTCTACCTAAATGCCTCGGAGGTACAACCTAAGTGCCTCTGAGGTCGTATGTATCTATATCGGAGGTAAATTCTCTCAAGCAAACGCATCTGAATTTTGCGGAATGGATTTTTGAGATTTGCCCTGATATTTTA
>CAZOKT010000050.1:7506-12615 GCA_964580505.1 uncultured Parabacteroides sp.
GCAAACGCATCTGAATTTTGCGGAATGGATTTTTGAGATTTGCCCTGATATTTTAGACCTGTAAGTATGAAGTAAATATTATTTTGTTACCTTTGTACACGATAATAATGGTTAAACAAAACCCAATGACTATGAAAATATATGGATTTTTCTTATTTGTATTTTTAACTTTTCATGCGTCGGCTGTTGATAACTTGCGATTACCCGACATTCGTGCCTTAGGAATGGGTGGGAACGGCGTTACGTTATCCACAAGTTATAATCCGGCAATGATGGAGTTTTCAACAGGGCGTGTTATAAGGATAGATTATTTTAATCGTTACGCACTAAAGGAATTAGGTTCAATAAGCGGAAGTTTACTATATCCTAACCCATACTTATCAACAGCTGTTCAAATCTCTTCCTTCGGTTATTCGCAATACAGGCAAAGCATGGCGCGAATAGGCCTATCGAAACGGCTAAACACACATTGGTCGGCAGGAATTAGTTTCCAATACACGTGGATTCAATCAGAACTTTACGATGTTGCTCCGGCACGTCTATCTACGGATATAGGAGTGGTTTATTCGCCTATGGATAAATTGTTGATAGGTATTATGGTGAGAGATTTACCTTCCGTTCGCATTTCTGCTAAAGATATAGAAATAAAGGATTTGAATGCCTATGAAATTCAATTAGGATTAAACTATAAAGTTATAAACAACCTGTTGATAAATGCTTTTTTGTCGGTGAATGAATCGCGTCAGATAAGAGGCGGATTTGGCATGGAGTATACCGTTTGGGAGTGTTTCGATTTGCGGGTCGGCATGCAGGCTGGTTCGTTTCTTCCTTCTTTTGGAGCAGGTTATCGCTGGAAAGGATTCTGCATTGATGCGGCAGCCCTTTGGCATTCAACATTAGGCGTAAGTACAGGCATCGGTTTATCTTATTCATTTTAAAAAAATAGCGTGATGAAAAGGTGGTTTATAACTTGGTTTATAGTTATGTTTATAACCTGTTATTCTGCTTATTCTCAAGAAATAAATTCGGTTGATAAGTGGAGAGAGTATATAGAGGAATTAGTGGATGATTCAACAGATGAAGAGCAATTGGAAGCGCTCTATTCGGACTTGTCCTATCTATCCGAACACCCATTGGATTTGAATGAAGTAACAGCCGAACAACTGCATCGACTTCCTTTCCTGACAGACAGGCAAATAGACCAATTGCTCCATTACAGGAAACGCGTGGAACGGTTTGTTTCTATCTACGAATTGAAAGGGGTTCCGGATATGGATTTTCAGACGATTCAATTGCTTTTGCCTTTTATTTGCGTAAGTGCAAAACGTGTTGACAAACGTCCTATAACTGTTAAAAATCTGTTGAAATACGGGAATAACGAATTACTAATCAGATATGACCAATGTTTTCAACAGAAGAAAGGATACCGTTCATATCCGGATTCCATATTGCAGAAATATCCGAATCGGAAGTATTTGGGCGAACCTTTTTATGCGTCTCTGCGCTATTCTTATAATTTCGAAGATTATCTGCAAGCCGGATTTGTGGCAGAGAAAGATGCAGGTGAACCTTTCTGGTCGGAGCTACATAAAGGTTTCGATTACTATTCTTTCCATTTTCTATTAAAAGATAAAGGCGTATTGAAAACCTTAGTTTTGGGGGATTATAAAGTCTCCTTCGGACAAGGGCTGGTAATAAGTAACGACTTTTCGCCAAGTCGCTCGGCTTTAATTGCACAAACAGAGCGGAGGAATAATGGTTTTCGTAGGCATTATTCAACGAACGAACAGGATTTCTTTCGTGGAGCAGGCATAATGCTCACTTGGAAAGATTGGGATGCCAGCTTCTTTTATTCTTATCGGAAATTGGATGCCTCTGTAGAGCAAGATACTTTTCCGAGCATAAAGAGCGATGGAGTTCATCGCTTACAACGGGATTGGGAGAAAAGAAGAACGGTAAATATGCAGACTTACGGCGGTAATATCCGGTTTGCCAAACCTGATTTCCACGTGGGCTTGACGGCAATCCATTACGATTTTGGAGGTTTAACCTTTTATCCGCAGGAACAACCTTACAATCGTTTTGCTTTCAGAGGAAAGAGTAATACCAATGCAAGTGTAGACTATATGTGGAAAACCCCGCTGGGAAAACTCTATGGAGAAACGGCTTTATCGGCTAATGGAGCTATAGCTACGTTGAATGCGATTCAGTTTACGCCGGCTTCCTACTTCACTTTCTTAGCTTTGCATCGTTATTATGATAAACGTTATCAGGCTTTCTTTGCCAATGCTTTTGCTCAGAATAGTAATATACAAAATGAGCAAGGCGTATATTTAGGATTACAATGGACGCCATTTGGACATTGGAAGCTTTCGGCTTATGCGGATTTTTATCGTTTTCCGTGGTTGAAATATCAGATAGATTATCCTTCTACCGGTAGGGAATATATGGCACAAGTGGATTATACAACCGGTTCATTCTCTACCTATCTACGCTATAAATGCAAGGAAAAAGATATACTGAGTAAGCAACAACGCTTGCGTTGGCAAGCCACTTATATATTGGCATCCGTATGGAACCTGCGCTCTTCTTTAGACGGCATCATATCGGAGGATAAAGAAGAGCAACAATTGGGTTTTCAGATTGCCCAAAGCATAGGTTGGAAACCGGTAAAGATACCTTTTCAATGCGATACTTATGTGGCATGGTTTTCTACCGATGGCTATGCTTCCCGTATTAGTTCATATGAAAAGAATATCCTTTATGCCTTTTATATGCCTTCATTCTATGGAAAAGGGCTCCGTTTTGCAACTACATTTCGCTGGAATATAAACAGACATATCACGCTATCAGCTAAGCTCGGTCATACGTGGTATGCGAATCGGGATACAATAGGTACAGACACAGAAGAGATAGATGGTAATCAGAAAACTGATTTATCCGTACTATTAAGGTGGAAGTTTTAAGGGAAAACACTACTTTTGTGCGATTGGAATGCCATAAATTCTTAACAAATATGAGTACGATTCTTTTTGATAAAATAGTCTATGGTCCGGTTCATAGCCGGCGTTTAGGCGTTTCACTGGGCATTAATCTTTTTCCAGTTGATGGGAAATTATGCACGTTCAATTGTGTTTATTGCGAATGCGGCTTTAATGAAGACCATAGAACACATACGCCTATGCCACGCAGAGAAGAAGTGAAGGAGCAATTGATAAAAAAGTTGGACGAGATGCAAGCTGAAGGATTGGTTCCGGACGTGATAACTTTTGCAGGGAATGGCGAACCTACTATTCATCCTGACTTTGCCGAAATAATTGACGATACGATAGCTATCCGGAACCAACATTGCCCATCGGCCAAGATAGCCGTCCTCTCCAATTCCACCACGTTGGATAAAGAATCCGTTTTTCAAGCTTTATGTAAAATAGAGGATAATATTATGAAACTCGATTCCGTGCTGGATAGCCGGATTCGACAGATAGATAATCCCAAACCGGGCTTTTGTTTTGAGAAATTGTTCAAGAATTTGTGTCGATTCGAAGGCAATCTCATCATCCAAACCATGTTTTTACGAGGTGAAAAGGATGGAGTAAGGATAGATAACACCACCGAAGAAGAAATTGCGGGTTGGCTGGAGGCACTAAAAAAGATACGCCCCAAGCAGGTCATGATCTATACCATAGATAGAGAGACTCCCTTAAAATCACTTTATAAAGTATCGAAAGATGACTTGGATGCCATAGCCCGAAGAGCACAGGATGCCGGATTCAAAGTATCTGTGTCCTACTGATTTTTACACATTTCCGGCAAGATTGCTAATGCTTTATTCTCGTTGGCTTCCATGATTTCCCGCTCTCCAGGTCCTTTGTCATTGATGCCGCACAAGTGAAGTATGCCATGAATGATGGTGCGGTGCAGTTCTTCGTTATAATCTGTATGGAATGTTTCCGAGTTGCTCTTCACTGTATCTAAACTGATAAACAGGTCTCCGGAAATTTTATTTCCTTCGGTATAATCGAACGTTATGATATCGGTATAATAATCGTGTTGCAGATACTTCCGATTCACTTCTAATATCTTCTCGTCCGAGCAGAAAATATAGCTGATGTCTCCTGTTTTCTTCCCGTAACTTTCCGCAACAGTTTTTATCCAATTACTTATTGCTCTTTTCTTTATGGAAGGAAATTCAATATCTTCCGCATAGAATGCTATTGCCATATAATCCTGTTTTTGCCTGCAAAGTTAGGAAAAGTAGGTAATTAATCCTTACCTTTGCCTGAAATAGAAAAAGAAAATGAGATGAAAAGATTTGTAATGCTAACCTTCTTGTGCTGCTTTTGCTCATTAGGATTATGGGCAGCAGATTATCAATTTGAGCGGGACATCCCGTATCGCTCTTCTTCTTCGGATGCGTATGTCGACTCGATGTGCCGACTTGATGTGGCTTATCCGGTCGGAACAAAAGATGCTCCGGTCGTAGTCTGGTTTCATGGTGGAGGACTTACAAGCGGAAGCCGGGAAATTCCACAACTGCTTTTGACGGAAAATATAGTTATAATCGGCGTTGAATATCGTCTTTCTCCTAAAGCAACTACGGCAGAAATGCTGGATGATGCCGCTGCTGCTGTGGCTTGGACTCTCGACCATATTGCGCAATATGGCGGAAGTCCCGATAAGATTTATCTTTCAGGGCATTCAGCCGGAGGTTATTTGATAAGCATGGTCGGTTTGGATAAGAGTTTGTTGGCTAAATATGGCAAAGATGCGGATACTCTTGCCGGACTGATTCCTTTTAGCGGACAAGTAATTACACACTTTGAAACGCGCAATCGGATGGGTATGCCTCCGTTGCAACCGCTTATCGACAAAACCGCACCGCTTTATCATATCCGCAAGGATTGTGCCCCGATGCTAATCATAACCGGCGATAGCGAAATGGAACTATACGGTCGCTATGAAGAGAATGCCTACTTCTGGAGGATGCTTAAATTGGCTGGTCATCCGGATGTGACGCTCTACAAATTGGATGGTTACGATCATGGCGGTATGGTTGACCCGGCTTTTCCACTATTGCTCCGCTTTATTAAAGAGCATGAGAAGTAAGCT
>CAZOKT010000051.1:0-12546 GCA_964580505.1 uncultured Parabacteroides sp.
TGATGTAGTTGCCAAATCCTTTCTCTTCTGACTTATTTCCCCATAAGATGGCGGAGTGCTATTATTGGATGGTAGAGCAGCATACGTGGTCCGCTGAATCGCATAATCTGGCGTATCTGTCGGCGCATTTCCGGTTGGTAGCAATGGATAGGGAAGTCTTGGCAGGTTGTTTTTGTTTCTCCGAATTTGCAGTACTCTAATTGCTTGTGGGCATAAGTCAACAAGGAACGGCATATATCACACAGCTCCTTGTTCCCTTCTTTCTTTCGGCAATAAATCCGCACCATTAGTGTAACGACATGCTTCTCGCGTTCGATGCGACTCTTCGGGATTGTCATTATTGCTTGTTAATGAGGTATCTCTCTGCTTCGATAGCAGCTTTGCAGCCGCTTCCTGCTGCTGTAATAGCCTGGCGATAATGAGGGTCGGCTACATCTCCTGCGGCAAATACACCCGGGATTTGTGTGCGCGGTGTCCCGTCAATCGTTTTGATATAACCTACTTCATCGGTTTCTAACCACGGTTTGAAGATGTCGGAGTTGGGTTTATGACCGATGGCAAGGAAGAATCCGTCGATAGCGATGTCCACTTTTTCCTCGTCTGGCTCACCCCGACGTTTTACCAAATGTGCACCTTCTACGCCATCCTCTCCGAAGAGGCCAATCGTGTTATGCTCGAACAACACGGTAATGTTTGGTGTATTAAATACTCGCTCTTGCATTACCTTAGTTGCACGCAGAAACGGTTTGCGCACGATGAGGTAAACCTGTTTGGCAAGACCTGCCAGATAGAGCGCCTCTTCGCATGCAGTATCTCCACCACCTACAACAGCCACAGTCTTCTTTCGGTAAAAGAATCCGTCACAGGTTGCACAAGCTGAGACTCCCATCCCTGCATATTTCGTTTCGTCGGGTAATCCTAAATATTTAGCTGTTGCACCTGTGCAGATAATCAGTGTTTCTGCTTCGATGACATTCTCCCCGTCGATAGTAATCTTGTAAGGAGAGGCTGAAAGGTCGGATGCCGTGGCAATTCCTGTACGGATGTCTGCACCGAAGCGTTGCGCCTGTTTTTTCAGATCCTCCATCAGCTCGGGACCGGAAATGCCATTCGGATAACCGGGAAAATTCTCTACTTCCGTTGTCGTAGTTAGTTGTCCTCCGGGTTGGATTCCTTCATATAATACGGGAGCAAGATTAGCTCGTGAGGCATAAATTGCAGCTGTGTATCCTGCAGGTCCGGAGCCAATGATAAGGCAACGAACTTTTTCATTTGTTGTTGTCATATAGTTATTTTGTTTTTAATAGTTATCTTAAATCTACTACTTCTGCATCCGGATAGTCCTTTTCGTTAAAGGTGAAGAAGCTGTCTGGCTGGTTCGTATTTGTTTGCCAATCGCTGATATGAATTGAGAATGTCGCATCGTTCTTGTCTGTTATGGTAAAAGAGACCGGGATGCCGGATAATTTCTCTACCTGCATTTCTATCGATTTGATATCGCTTTTGACCTTTGGTGTTAATGTTATGTCGTAAGCTGTTTTTGCTTGGCGAGTCGTACTGGTACCTTTGTATGTCGCTTTGAATCCTTTTTTATAGGTATGGAGTAGTACTGCCGGATTTGTGAATTGCAGTTCGTCTCCATTTGGTGTATTGACATTCACTTCTTCCGTACGCAGCATATACACCCATTGTGTGTTTCCGTCGTACCATGTAATCATATCCGGCGTTTCGAGTTTGAACTTGTCGTCATGCATATGGATAACTCCTTCGAAACTTTCCGAAACTCCTTGTTGGGGGATGGAGGTATGCAGTGAGAAATTTGCCTTGATTCCTCCTGACTGTTCATAGATTTGTGCTGCCTTATCCAATATCTCGGTTGCGCTCTGGGCAGAGGCAACAAAGGAGATGAGTACAAATTGTAAGATAAATAAGACTTTATTCATGTGTAGATGCTGTTTACTTTAAACTATTCAATAATTGTTCCAAAGTATATTCGTCCGGAATAAGTACCTGTCGTGCTTTGCTACCTTCAGACGGACCTACTACTCCTGCCGCTTCCAGTTGATCCATCAAACGTCCGGCACGATTGTAACCTATGGCGAACTTGCGTTGAATTAAAGAGGTCGAGCCTTGTTGCTGGATGACTATCAGTCGGGCTGCTTCATTGAAGAGTGGGTCGCGGTCGGATAAATCGACAACTCCTCCGTCTCCTCCTTCGTTGCCTTCTGCTATGTATTCAGGTAACAGATAAGCGGTCGGGTAAGCTACCTGTTCACCAATATAGCCGACGATATTCTCTACTTCCGGCGTATCGACAAAGGCACATTGTACACGTACGGTATCACTTCCCGCCACGGTTATCAGCATATCGCCTCGACCAATCAGGCGGTTGGCACCGGGCGCATCCAGAATAGTGCGTGAGTCTATCATAGATGCTACTCTAAAGGCTATACGGCTTGGGAAGTTCCCTTTGATGGTACCGGTAATTACCTTCGTATCCGGGCGTTGTGTAGCCAATATCATGTGGATACCTACGGCACGAGCTTTGGCTGCGATACGTGAGATAGGAAGTTCTATTTCGCGTCCGGAGGTCGCAATCAAATCAGCAAACTCATCCACAATCGCTACAATGTAGGGCAAGAAGCGATGACCTCTCTCCGGATTCAGGTGGCGACCTATGAACTTCGTATTATATTCTTTGATGTTACGTACATTCGCATCCACCAGCAGCTTATAGCGGTTCTCCATTTCAATAACCAATGAGTTCAATGTGGCTACGGCATCGGCCGGTTCTGTAACGATAGGATTGTCGGTATTGGGCAGTTTTGCCAAGTAATGCCGCTCTATCTTCGCATAGATACTGAACTCTACCATCTTCGGGTCTACCATCACGAACTTCAGCTCTGCCGGATGCTTCTTATATAGTAATGAGGTAATAATCGCATTCAGACCTACCGATTTACCTTGTCCTGTGGCTCCTGCAACCAATAGATGCGGCGTTTTGCAGAGGTCGAACATGTAGACTTCGTTGGTTATGGTCTTACCCATCGCTACGGGCAGGTCGTATTTGCATTCTTGGAACTTCTTCGAAGCGATGACCGATTGCATCGAGACGGTTTGCGGATTCTTGTTCGGTACCTCGATGCCAATCGTCCCTTTCCCCGGTATGGGGGCTATGATGCGAATCTGCAAAGCGGCAAGATTCAGGGCAATATCATCTTCAAGCGTTTTAATCTTGGCTATGCGGATGCCCGCTTCCGGGACAATCTCATATAGAGTAACCGTCGGACCTACGGTTGCTTTGATGGAGGCAATCTTGATGCCGAAGTCTTCCAATGCCTGCTTGATGAGCTGCTGGTTGGCCTTCAGGTCTTCCATGCTTACTTCGATGTTCCCTTGGTCGTGCGGGTCGAGCAGGTCTAAGTTGGGGAATACGTAACGCGACAAATCCAGGCGCGGGTCATAGTCGCCCAATGCCGTACCCTCATAGTCTGTGTCTTCTTCTATCATAGGTTTGACGGTAAATACCGTTTCTTCCTCCTCCGGAATGATAACCTCCAGGTCTTCGTCCTTTTTTATAGGGTTATCCGATACGGAGACAGGTTCTTCCGGAGCCTTTGCCGTTGGGGTGGGCATAGGCTGTTCGGGTTCTTCCGGCGTTATCTTCGGTTCCGTTTTTACGGGCCTCTCTTCCGGTATGTCTCCCGTTCTGACTTCTTTCTTCTTCCGTTTCCATTTCAATTTGCCCAGCCAGCTGAGAGCGAAGACTTGTTGCAGGAACGGAATGGTCTTCTTGCTGGAGAAGATGGCTATAATCAGGAAGATACTTAACAGTAGGAGGAACGTCCCCGGAATGCCGATATTGTTCTTCAGGATTTCAGTGACGTAATAGCCATGTTGTCCTCCTAAATAGATAAAGGTGTCCTCATATCCGCTGATGAAGAAGAACGCGAAGAACCACGAACCCCAAATCAGCGTGGATAAACAGAAGATAAAGCGATTCAGCAAGTTAATCCTCCGGATGTTCATCAGTTTGGCACCCATGGAGCCTAAGAAGAACAGAATCATGAAAGAGGAGATACCAAACCAGCGGTTCATCAGCAGGTCGGACAGGAATGCCCCTCTGACGCCCGTCCAGTTCTCCACCGTCCCCTTGTTGTGCAGTAAATCATCTATAGCCACATTTTCTATCTTGCTCTGGTCTGCCGCACCGGTAAAGAAGAAGGAAATCAGCGACAAGGCGATGTAAATCGTAAGGATTGAAAGAATCAAGCCAGTAACAAAGCGGGTGCGTTCGCTCATGAAGAAGGCCTTGACGGCCGCCCACCTGCCGGGCTCTGTATTTTGTGCATGCTTGCTATTCGTTCTTTTCATTATAATATGTCTCTCTATTTTCGGTTTGCAAACTTACTGAAAATTCTCCGAAAGCAGAACGTCGCGACGGAAAACTTCCTCGCCGGATGCGAATTTTATACGCCGTCAGCTGTCTCCTGCGCGTCCCCTTCGATGTCTATCCATTCGATGTCTCTCGCTTCCATCGGACGGGAGATGATTCGACGGTTCGACGCCCGCACCGCCTCCGGTATGAACCGGATATGCACACCGCGTATCTGCTTGACGCTCACCTCCTCGCGCGAGTCCACCCCCTGACCGTTTGTCACCGCCGTATAGAAAAAAGTGCCTACGCCGTCCAGCTTCACCGTCTTGCCCTCCGCCATGACATCCGCCATCACTTGCCCCAGATTGCCCAACACGGCATACACGTCCGCCCGGCTCACGGTAGAGAGACGAGACAGTCGTTGCGCAATATCTTTCGTCGTTACCGGCTTCCCCACCGTTACCGCCTGTGGGTACCATTTCCCGTTAATCGCTTTCTTAACCTTCTTGTAAAATGCCATAATCCATTCTGTTTCATAAAGTTGATACCTCCGTCAGACTCGCTCCGCCACCTCAATTCTCAGTCACGAGGCTTTCATCCTTCGGATATGCAATAATAAAGTATTATACTTTATATAATAAAGTCCTATTCTTTACCTGAAAAAGTATCATACTTTATTAGGAAAAGTATTATACTTTATCTTGTAAATATTTATCTTTTATCCGCACAAAAGTAAACAAAGACACTGACATTTCCTATGAATGACACCCTCTTTTTAAGCCGTATGCCATAAAAGAACGCAAGGATGTGGAGCAGATACTTAATTTTTATTATTTTTTTGCTTCTATTTACATTTGAAGTACTTATATTTGCGGAAAAATCAACGAGGATGATACGTCGGCTCAAAGCGTTTTATACGAAATACTTAGCGTGGATTAACAAATATGTGTTGGTAACGATTGTAATGCTCGTCCTGATGTGTTTGGATAGCGAAAGTAATCTGTATAAGCGATATATGTATGATGAAAAAATCCGCAACCTGCAGAAAGAGATAAAGTTTTATCAGCGGGAAATCGAGACAAACCGCGCGAAGCTGGAGAAATTGCATACAGACAAAGAAGGCTTGGAGCGCTTTGCGCGCGAGGAGTATTTCATGAAACGTTCGAACGAAGACGTATATATAATAAAGGAAAAATAATAAAGGAAAAGTAAATGAATCAGCGGATTCGGAATTGGGTATTTGCCCTGTCGGGCGCACTATTGTTGCTGGGCGCGATGCTTTACGTAATTCATTGGGAGATGGCTCCTTATCTGTTTGCCGTCGGAGCAGCGGGTATTACGGTCTGCTACATGTCTGTTCCTGTGCTCGGGATGGACTTCCGGCAGAAACGGTTGCACCGGTTCAACGTACTATCGGGAATCTTGATGATATGTGCATCAGGATTCATGTTCAAAGAGAGGTCTGAGTGGATTCTATTGCTGGCCATTTCAGCTGTCTTCCAGGTCTATACAGCGTTTGTAGGCGGAGGAAAGCAAGAGGCAAAAAGGTGAGGTCGTTTACGATAAATAAAAAAGAAAGAAGCAAGTCTCTAATTGTTAATTATTGATTGACTTGCTTCTTTCGTTTTTTTAGTTTATGCTTCTTCTTGAGGTTTTTCTTCTTCTGCCGGTTGAGATGCCTCCGTTTCCTCAGGCGTAAAGTCGTTAATGCCGGATGCAATCAACAGGTTGTACCACATGATAATCTTTTTAATATCAGAAGGATAAACGCGGTCTCGGTCGAATTCGGGGAGGATTTCTGCCATATAAGCCCGCAGTTCGTCGGGAGTAGAGGAGGTCTTGATAGAAGCCTTCTCGCCGTTCTCCTTATTCTTGATATTTGTCAACACTTGATGCAGAGGCACTTCCGAATCGTTTGTATAAATTGCAATATCTCCCAATGATATAACTTTGTCTTTTGCATAAGCCGGTATCTTTCTCTTATCTACCAGCGATTCAACAATCAACATATTCTTTCCATGAGAAACCAGCCGGAATAACCCCGGTCGTCCAGATATGGACAAAATAGTCTTCAACATAATCTTTTTCTTTTACGTATTATATTTGAATAAATAATTAAAAGTGTAGGCAAAGGTAGCAAACTATGGGCGATTCTCCGCATATTGAAGTAAAAACTTTTCAATCTGCGGTAACAAAGCGGCCTTCCCATCGTTGAGGATCGTAAAATCGGCACGTTCTCGCTTTATTTCGTCGGGCATTTGACTCCCGATTCGTTTCAAAAGCGCCTCCCGTGAGGTATGGTCGCGTTGCAAAGCCCGGGCGATTCGGACGTCTATCGGGGCATATACCATCAGACATATATCTACGATTTTATAGAAACCGGACTCGAAAAGGATAGCCGACTCGATGGCACATAGCGGCGTATGTTGCCGAACACACCATGCATCGAAGTCGCGGTTCACTTCAGGGTGAATAATACGGTTGACTTGCTGCAATAGCGTTTCATCCCCGAATATGTAGGAAGCCAAAAGCTTTTTGTTTAATCCTTTCTCTGTATAGAGGTCTGACCCAAATAGCGCAATCAGCTTCTCTCGGATAATAGGAGAGTGGTCGGTTAATCGTTTGCTCTCTTCATCTGCAATATATACCGGGACTCCATGCAGCTTTAGAAGTTCGGCCACAACAGACTTCCCGCTTCCTATTCCGCCTGTAATGCCGATTCTCTTCATAGATTCGCATGATTTTCTTCCAGAATAAACTCTATTCTGTCCGGATTAATATTATAATTCCTTACCCAATCCGGCTTTTCCTTCAGGCTGATATCCAGTGACCCCGATACGTTGTCCTTCAAATCTTCGAATGATACTTGTATCGTTAAATCCTCTGCATTCAGGTCTGTGAATTTAGATATCGGGATATTACAATGTACCTCTACGGTTTGCGGAAAGAAACGGATTCTATATATTTCCGGGACGTTTACTATCTTTACCGGAACTTGTAGTGTTTTTTCTGTATATTCTTCAATTGGAATGATTACGGAAACGCGTTCAGTTCCCAGGTTGGCTCCATTGATAGGTTCCAACTCTGTATTTCTGGTCAATGTCTTTTTCCCTTTCTTTATCTCCATGAATGCGGTTCTTACTTCTTGGATTGAATCTAAGAGGGATTCACTTGCATAAACCGTTATGTGGGATGGTGATATAATAATGTCTCCGGAAACCAAGAAGCCGGTTTCAGTATTGACAGTTCCATTAAATACGACCGGAACCTCTTTGCTTTTCCTCAGTCCATAGTTTAGGACGATGTGTTGAGGGTCAAAACTGTAGAGCGTAGTAGTGGATAAGATTTGCTTTTGGATATCTGTCTCCAAACGTTTTTTATCAATAATAAAACTGCTTGTATCCAGCGAGAGTTTTTCTAAATCTATTGTGATGGCATGAAACTTCTGTCCGAGTGTATAATTGAGCAGCGCACTTCCCTTATCCCGAATGCTGACCTTTATGTTATCGGGTATATTGGAGTCGAAGATAATATTCGCCGGGACATTGGTATATCTGACCGGAATAGACAGGTCTGTTTCATACGTTTGTTGTAAGCTTTGTAAAAGCCAGAAGCCAAAAGCCAGAAGTACGAAACAGGAAAAAATTAAAGCTTCTTTCCATCGCACACGATGCAAAAAAGCTTTAAGGTCTGTTGCGACAAACTTGAATGTCCGAATCAGTCCATCAAGCCTTATCATAATGGATTATTTTTATTTTTGTCTTGCATCTTCAGTTGAAGCAAAAACGGAGGTTTTATCGATCTGGATATTAACGCCATTCGCAATTTCAATAATCATGTACACATCGCCTATTTCCTTAATCTTTCCGTAGATGCCACCTGCAGTAATCACTTTATCGCCTACTTTTAATGCTTCGCGCGCTTTCTGGATTTGTTTCTGACGCTTCTGTTGCGGACGAATCATAAAGAAATAGAAGATAGCGATGATGACAACCATCATAATAATACCTGACCATTGAGACTGTCCGGCTGCTGCTTGGAGTAAAATGTTCAAATTCATGTCTTTAATTATAATTAGTTACACGTTTCTCATCGGTTAGTCCCGATGGGGCAAATGTAGCAATAAATATTAATCTTTCAATAAAAGCTGCTCGTTTTTTAATTCGTTGACAATTGCGTCTAAGATTCCGTTGATGAATATACCGCTCTTCGGCGTACTGTAATGTTTGGCAATGTCGATATACTCGTTAAGCGTTACAGTTGTAGGGATAGTCGGGAAAGTCATGATTTCCGCAAGGGCTATTTGCATAATGAACATATCAATATGGGCTACTCTGTCTGTTTCCCAATGCTGTATATGCTTCTCTATGCGCATGCGGTATTCATGTCCTTTTAAAAGAGTTTGATGGAGCAGTTTTGTGGCGAATAACTTATCGTTAATGTCTCTGAACATAGGAAGCAATTCTTGCTTGCTTCCATTTGCTTCTTCAAATTTCTTGATGGTTTTTAAAGTAAATGTTTCGATAATCGATATATCGTCATTCCAATAAATGCATTTGTCTTCCAAGTATTCCTCTATCATCTCATTGCTGCAAATCAGGCGTTTGAATATAACGCGCCAGAATTCGCGATCAACGTCATAGTTATCTTCCGGATTTTGTAAATACTCTTTATAGATATCTGAATTCAAAATGCTATCCAAGACATCTTTAATAAAATCTTGATCATCCGCCCATGTGATGTTTTCCTCCGCAATATATTTCTGGAAAGCCTCGTTTTCTGCCAATTGAGTAGCAAATCGGTTATCAATCAGGCGTGTGTTTGGGTTCAAATCTTCTTCTGTCGGCATAAATTTATGCTTCCGGTTGTCTAAGTTTCGTCGGTGTAAATGAGTAACCTCTACGATAAGGAGAAGAAAATAGTAATATAGGTTGTACGATTTTAGCAGGCTAAGCATCAAGTCGTTCTCTGCTTTTTTCAAATCGTCGTTTCCGTTCTGATAGTAAGAATAAACTATCTGTAGTACTTTAATACGGATTAAAACTCTGTTGATCATCGTTTGAAAGGACTTCTTTTATGTTATTTCAGGGTGCAAAGGTAATGATTTTTTTGACTTGGGGTATGATTGAAAGGAGAATTAATAGGGAATGGATTCATGAAAACAGAGGTGGATTATACGTTTTTAGAGGAAAGGTATTTTATGTAACAAATCTTAATTAGGTATAGAATGAATGCGGAAAAACGTACTGTACCAAACCGACAATTGATACAGTACCAACTGCTCGTTACGTACTGTATGAACCGACTCATTGGTACTGTATGAACCGACAACTACGTACTGTATCAAATTTTTGGCACCTCCAAAATCAGCGTTTTTATTGATTTAGATCAAGAAATTTAAGATTTCGAGAAGAAAAATTGAAAAAGTCTAAAATAATTGATATATTTACAATAGAATTCAAATGGAGGATTCAAGCCTACAGGTTATTTTGTTTTCTATGTTTATTTTTGTATAATTTACCACTTATTCCGTGGGCTTTTTAAAAGAACCTTAAGCATATTCCAAAAAACGGATTTTTGATGTACCATGAAAGAAGAAAATGTTTGTCAATTTAGTCATGCTGAGCTGGATTCGGAAGTTAATTTCGGGATATTTTATAGTATGTATTATCAGCGTTTTGTAAAGTATGCCTATTATTATGTTAATGATTTGCCTGCGGCAGAAGATATGACAAACGATGCTTTGCTCTATTATTGGGAGAATCGTCATAAACTCACGACTGATACGGATGTGTTAGGGTATATCTTGCTTACTGTGAAACACAAATGCCTGAATTATTTGAAACATTTACAAGTTGAGGCGGATTATCATAAACGTTATAAAAAATTACATGATTGGGAGATTACGACTCGTATCCAAACGCTGGAAGATGATAGCTATGGTGCGATTTTCTCGCAAGATATCATGGATTTGATGACGAAAGCCCTCGAAGAACTACCTGAACAGACCCGCCGTATTTTTATATTGAACCGACTTAAAAACAAGACCCGCCGTGAGATTGCCGCCCTATTTAATATATCGCAGCAGACGGTGGATTATCATATAGATAAAGCGAGTAAATATTTGTTTCACAGGTTAAAAGATTATATTTTACTACTCTTTTTATTCTTTTAATGACATTTTGTTTTGGATACGCGTCGGAGTGAAACAGCGTTTGTATCAAGATAAAAACACATCCCCAAAAATTTTTTGTTTCATGTAGAAGATGCAAATGAAACTTTTTTTGTGTGAGGAATAGCAGTAGAGTTTTTTTGTAAAGAACTAAAAAAATAAGGTTCCAGTTTGGGATTTTTCAAGGCTGAGTTGCTCTTTATTATAGAAACAGAAAGAATAGGATGAAAATAAAGCGACATACGTTAGTACGTTACTTCTTAGGACAGATGTCTGAAGAGGAGAAAGAATCTATCCATCAGTGGATAGAAGAGGATGAATCGAACCGGAAACAGTTTATCAGAGAACGGATTCGTTTTGATGCTTCCGTATTGGTCAATGCAGAGGCTGTACAATCCAAAAGAAGGAGGCAACGTCTGCCGGTCTGGCTGGTTCGTGGTTTGGAAACGGCAGCATGTTTGCTGATTTTGTTGGGAGGGTTTTGTGCGTATGATCGATATTATGCGGCGCAGTTCGCGGATGTTTATCAAAGCATCAGTGTCCCTGCTGGAAATCGAGTTAACGTGTTGCTGCCGGACGGAACTGATGTTTGGCTGAACGCGGGTACATTTTTACGTTATCCGGCTGTTTTTAAGGGGAAAAGCCGAGAGGTTGAATTGAATGGGGAAGCTTATTTAGAAGTGTCGAAAAGTAAGAAACCGTTTGTTGTCAAAACTGCAATATGCGATATCGAGGTATTGGGGACAACGTTAGATGTAGAAGCATATGCCAATAAACCGGAGTTTCGTACATCGCTCTACGAAGGGAAAGTGCAGTTGCAGTTTGCTGGTACATCCAAAAAGATAACATTGCGCCCGGGTGAAACAGCTGAATTTGTGGATGGCTCTTTACGGGTTTTTTCTACCAAAGAGAAGAATGCATACCGTTGGAAAGACGGGTTGATTTATATCGAAGACAAATCGTTTGAGGCGATTATGGAGATGTTTGAAAAGTTTTATGATGTCCGAATCGTAATTAATAACCAAGCGGTGAAGTCATTGGGATATCATGGGAAACTGCGTATTGTTGACGGGATCGACCATGCCTTGCGTGTTTTACAAAATGATTTCCCGTTCAAATACAAGCGCGATGAAGAAAATAATACGATTGTTATCAGCTAAATTAAACAGAAAGGCTTATAGAAAAGGATCGTTAAAAAACAATGTGAAAAGAATGAAAGGACAGCAAATGCAGCAATAACTGCTGGTTACAAGTATATCGACTTAATATATTACTAACTTATAAAAACGAGACAAAGATATGGAAGGGAAAAATCATCTGAGTCTTTGCCATAAGAAAAGATTCAAAAGAGAAAGAAATGTTAGAATTATGAAGCTAACGACATGTTTTTTGCTGCTGTATTCCTGTTTCGCATTTGCTAACCAGACAAATTCGTTAGACGCAAAGGTAAGTTTGAATATGCAGCAAGTGCAGTTAGAAAAAGTTTTGGATGCCATTGAAGCTCAAACAGAGTATCTGTTTATATCAAATCGACATGTCGATTTGAAACAGAAAGTTTCAGTGAATGTAGAGAATGAGACAATTCAAGAGGTTTTGGCAGCGATATTGAAAGATACGGGGCTAACTTTTAATCTGGAAGGTGTAAATATTATATTATCGAAAAAAGCACCTGTAGTTGAAAGCACTGGCGTTGTGCAACAAACCCGTAAAATTAGTGGAACAATTGTTGATCAGACAGGATTCTCTATTGCTGGTGCGAATATTGTAGTGAAAGGGACTACAATCGGGACTATTACGGATATGAATGGTACGTTCACATTGGATGTGCCGGAAAGAGCTGTTCTGACGGTTTCTTACATTGGATATGTGGAGCAGGAAATAGTTGTCGGTGAGAATGCAAAACTCTTTATTACGTTGCATGAAGATACACAAGCTTTGGACGAACTGGTTGTCGTTGGTTACGGTACACAAAAAAAGGTGAATTTAACAGGCGCCG
>CAZOKT010000052.1:0-12536 GCA_964580505.1 uncultured Parabacteroides sp.
CTTGTCAATGAGTTCGGCGTGAACAAGTCGCAACTGAAGGTTGACCACAAGGGCGGCGTGGACAACATGTTCTACGACGATCCGCGCATGAGCCGTGCGGTCATCACGACAAGCAAGTAATTATTTTTTCATCCACATTATTGTTTTGCATCCCCTTTCCTGACCGAGTGTAGTGAAGGAAGGGGATGTTTTTTTATCAGGCTTTTCCGACTGTCAATATTCAAAACTGCCTCCACCCAGAAACTCACGCAAAAGCGAAGTCTTTGGCAAATCATCCTGCGGAATGTAATTGAAATAGCGCAAGAAACGAAGTAAGCGATACGCTTCGGAATTGGCCGGTGAAGATTCCGGCACATTTGCCAATATCGGCTCGGCATAAGCCCGGAGTGCAGCCAGTTCGTAGAGCATCGCACTGTTGAACATCGCGTCGGCATATTCCTGATAAGGAAAAATCCATTTATCTTCTCCACGGCGCACGCTTGGCCAGCGCATAATCGTCTCTTCGGCGGAATATCCCCGGAAACGATAATCACGGATAATCCGGCGCAACAGGCGATTGTCGGTCGTAGGAATCCAATTATGATTGTCCAAAGAGATGGAAGTCAGTGCCGAGACATAAATGCGGTATTTCATGCTGTCATCCAGATAAGCCGTCAATTCCGGGTTCAGTGCGTGAATCCCTTCAATGACGAGAATAGCATTATCTCTCAATTTCATTTTCTTTCCGCGATACACCCGTTTGCCGGTTTCAAAATTGAATGTGGGCATATCCACCTCCTCACCGGCGATTAGCCGCTTCAAGTCCGCATTGAAATAAGGTAAATCCAGTGCATAAAGCGATTCGAAATCATATTCGCCCTGTTCATCTTTCGGTGTATCTTCGCGATTGACAAAGTAATCATCCAGCGAAATACCTACCGGATATAATAAGTTCGTAGCCAGTTGTATCTCCAGCCGTTTACAGGTGGTTGTCTTACCTGAAGAAGAGGGACCGGAAATCAGTACTACACGTACACCCCGCTTATAACGCGCTGCTATCTCGTCCGCTATCCGGGCAATCTGCTTTTCCTGCATGGCCTCTGAAATCATCACAACCGATGAAGCAAAACCATTTTTCAATGCCTGATTCAAATCGCCCACATTATTCAGTCCCAATACATGTTGTAATGTCAGATGTTCCTTATACACCTCAAACATCTTCTTTTGCCAAATTTTGGGAGCAAGTTGTGTGGGGTCATTTTGCATAGGGACACGTAATAACGCGCCATCCATATAAGGTTCCAAATCGAACAACTGAATGTAACCCGTAGAGGGAACCAATCCGCCGTAAAAGTAATTGATATATCCATCCAGCTCATAAAAAGAAGTATAAAGCATGCCGCTTGTCTTGACTAAATTAGCCTTATCATCCATACCCGCAGAGCGGAATAGTCCGATAGCTTTTTCAGTCTGTATGGTATGTAAATTAAAAGGAATATCTGCTGTTATCAATTCTTGCATCCTTTTCTTAATTTTAGCTAACATCTCAGCATCAGCAGGTTTCCCGTTATGGATTGTGCAATAATATCCTTTGGAAATGGAATGCTCTAAGTTCAGCGTGGCTTCCGGATATACATCATGTACGGCTTTGGAAAGGATGAAACACAACGAACGAACATAAGTACGCATACCTGACAAATTGGTATAATCGACGTACTCTATATCTTTCGGTTGCCAACAAATAAAGGTCAAATCTTCCGTTTTGTTATTGACTAACGCATTCATTGGCAAGTAAGGCAACGGTTCGCCTACCGTCTTATAAATATCCAACAGACTCGAACCGCGCGGCACTTCATAATATTTCTTCGTATTCTTGCAATAAATAGTGAGGGTATCTGTCTTCATAAATTCATCTTTTTTATTATTTTTGCAGCAAGATAGATATATTAATCGGATAATTCAATCCACTTAAACTTATTTTAGATGGACTATTCTATTTTTGACTTTCTCCGTTTATTAGGATCACTTGCGTTGTTCCTGTACGGAATGAAAATCATGAGTGAGGGGTTACAGAAATTTGCCGGCGATAGCTTACGTAAGATTTTAACGGCAATGACAACCAACCGTGTAACGGGTGTATTGACGGGTGTCTTAATTACGGCTCTGATTCAATCTTCTTCAGCGACAACCGTTATGGTTGTCAGTTTTGTAAATGCCGGTTTATTGACATTGACCCAATCCATCGGCGTCATCATGGGCGCCAATATCGGTACTACCGTAACGGCATGGATTATCTCTGCATTAGGATTTAAAGTGGATATTTCTGCTTTTGCTCTTCCGTTGCTTGCTTTCGGATTGCCATTGCTTTTCTCCGGGAAAAGCTCGCGTAAATCGATTGGTGAATTTATCTTCGGTTTCTCTTTCCTTTTCTTGGGATTGGAAGGATTGAAGACAAATGCACCCGACTTGAGTGCAAATCCGGATATGTTGGCATTCGTCCAGAATTATACCGATATGGGGTTCTTCTCCATTTTGCTATTCCTACTTATCGGCGCAATATTGACCATGATTGTACAGGCTTCGGCCGCTACGATGGCTATTACCCTGATTATGTGTGCAAACGGATGGATAGATTATCATTTAGGAGTGGCTTTGGTATTGGGAGAAAATATCGGAACTACCATTACAGCCAATTTAGCGGCACTCACCGGAAACACACAAGCAAAACGGGCTGCATTGGCACACCTGATGTTTAATGTGTTTGGAGTCTGCTGGGTATTGGTACTTTTCTATCCGTTTACGGCTTGTATATCTTGGTTTGTCACAGATGTGATGAAAATTTCTGACCCTTCGGTTGCCGTATCCTTCAAGCTGGCAGCATTCCATACGGCGTTCAACATCAGTAATACCTGCATCATGATCTGGCTTGTCTCCTTTATAGAGAAAACCGTCTGTTTCTTTATCAAGACCAAGCAAGAAGATGAAGAATATCGCCTACGTTATATTACAAGCGGAATGTTATCTACCGCAGAGCTTTCCATCTTGCAGGCACAAAAGGAAATTGTGCTTTTTAGCGAACGTACGGCCAGGATGTTTAATATGATAAAAACTCTTCTTTATGAGAAGAACGAAGAAGTTTTTCTGAAAACCTACAATCGTATCGAGAAATATGAAAACATAAGTGACCGCATGGAGGTCGAAATAGCTAATTATCTTACACAAGTGTCTGAAGGACGATTAAGTTCGGAAAGTAAAGAAGAAATCCGCGTGATGCTACGTGCGGTTAGTGAAATTGAAAGCATTGCCGATTCATGCTACAATCTGGCACGCACTATCAAACGGCGCAATGATTTCAAATCGGCATTCACCTCCGAGCAAAATGCACATATCGACCAGATGTTTGAATTGGTTACACAGGCATTGGAGCGGATGAATACAATCATGCATAAAGAGTCTTTAGAACATAATGACATTAACGAATCATACAATATCGAGAATGAAATTAATAATTATCGCAATCAATTGAAAACACGTAACATCGAAGATATCAACTCCAAGCAATACCAATATCAGGATGGTGTGTATTATATGGATATGATTAGCGAAAGCGAAAAATTAGGTGATTATGTGGTCAATGTAGTTCAGGCGATAATTGAAAAGAAGATATAAGTAACCTACATCGAAAAAGTCATCAAGGACAAACGGGGACAGCTTGAGCTGTCCCAACAGTTGAAAAACATAATCACGTGCCAGCAAGATTATGAGTTACAGTCGTAACAGTTCCTCATGACGCAGGCCACTTGTTATGGATGACCAAGGTACCAGAAGACATTGACCTCTCCAAAACTAAGGCGAAGAGTCGGACACATCTCCATTCCGTCTGGGAGCAAGAGTGAAAAACAGTTGTGTATCTTCGCAACCAACAATCTTGACTATTACAGTTAATAATTTCGTATCTTTATCCCCCGAACAAAGGGAATAAGAAGTTCATGATAGAATAATATGGCAAAGAAAAAAGATTCAAAGAAAAATAAAGAGAAAAAAGGAAAGAGCAAACGGATGAAAAAAGATGCGATGTTGCATCACATCATCTCTTTGTTCGAATCTTCTCCTTCAATGTCTTATAATTACAAGCAGGTAAGCAAGCAAATAGGAGCCGAGAATCAAGTGCAACGTTTGCAAGTGGTTTCTATATTGGAAGATTTGGCTTTAGGCGGATATTTGAAGGAAATAGACCGAGGGCGTTATCGACTGAGCCATAAGGGAGCGGTGGCAATCGGCACATTTGTGCGAAGAAGCAATGGAAAGAATTCTTTTCTTCCGGAAGATGGCAGCACACCGGTATTCATTGCTGAACGCAATTCTGCGCATGCAATGGATGGAGATAAAGTAAAGGTGCAGATATTCGCCCATCGGAAGAATACTGAGCCGGAAGGTGAAGTGATAGAAATCATCGAGTCGAAAGAACGTGTATTTGTCGGTAAACTACAGGTGACAAAGGGTTTTGCCTTCTTGATAACAGAAGATAAGACGTTAGCAAACGATATTTTTATTCCCAAGAGCCAATTGAAAGGTGGAAAGAGCGGAGATAAAGCCATTGTCCGTATTGTGGAATGGCCGGAAAATGCAAAGAATCCGTTGGGTGAAGTCATTGATGTTTTAGGACAAGCAGGAGATAATAATGCAGAAATGCATGCTATCTTGGCAGAGTATGGTTTGCCTTATAAATATCCGGAGAATGTAGAAAAGGCCGCAGACCGCATTTCGGAGGTGATACCGGAAGAGGAAATAGCCAAACGTGAGGACTTCCGTAAGGTGTTGACATTCACCATCGACCCGAAAGATGCCAAAGACTTTGATGATGCACTCTCGGCACGTAAGCTGGAGACCGGGAATTGGGAAGTCGGTGTCCATATTGCCGATGTAACGCATTATGTGAAAGCAGACGGATTGATAGACCGAGAAGCGCAAGCGCGTGCGACTTCCGTCTATTTGGTTGACCGTACTATACCTATGCTTCCCGAACGGCTTTGCAATCAGATTTGTTCTTTGCGTCCGGATGAAGAGAAGTTATGTTTTTCGGTTATTTTCGAATTAAATGCGGATGCGGAAGTTGTCCGTTCGCATATCTGCCGGACTATAATTAAAAGTGATAGGCGTTTCACGTATGAAGAGGCACAAGCGGTCATCGAAACGGGGAAAGGTGATTGTAAAGAGGCTCTTTTGGCATTGAACGGTTTGGCTAAGAAGTTGCGAGAGAAACGCTTCAAGAATGGTTCAATCAACTTCGACCGATGCGAAGTGAAGTTTGAGATTGATGAGAAAGGTAAGCCGACAAGCGTTTATTTCAAAGTCGCGAAAGATGCGAATAAGCTTATCGAAGAGTTCATGCTATTGGCTAATCGCACGGTAGCTGAGTTCATAGGCTGTCCGCCAAAAGGCAAAACCAAGAAGACGTTCGTTTATCGTATTCATGATTTACCCGACCCGGACAAGATGGAGAACTTCGCTTTACTTATCCGTCGGTTCGGATATCGTTTCAAGGTAGATGGAAAGACGAAGGATGTCTCCCGGCAAATCAACTCCCTATTAAAGCAGGTGCAAGGCAAGCCGGAAGAGAATCTGGTGGAAACTGTGGCTATACGCGCGATGCAAAAAGCGAAATACACTACTGAAAATATCGGGCATTATGGCTTGGCGTTCGATTATTATACGCATTTTACGTCGCCCATCCGCCGGTATCCGGACATGATGGTGCATCGTTTGCTGGAGCGTTATATGGCCGGTGGACGGAGCGTCATCAAAAAAAAGTATGAAGAATTGTGCGAACATTGCTCGTCGATGGAACAAGTGGCAGCCAATGCCGAAAGAGCTTCCGTCAAGTATAAACAGGTTGAGTTTATGAGTGATAAGCTGGGGCAGGTATTTGATGGGGTGATTTCGGGCGTAACCGAATGGGGCTTGTATGTGGAACTGAATGAAAACAAGTGTGAAGGCTTGGTTCCTCTGCGCGATCTGAATGATGATTATTACGAATTCGATGAGCAAACCTATTGCCTCATCGGGCGAAGGAACAAACATCAGTATCGTTTGGGCGACCCGATTACGATACGCGTCGCACAAGCTAATTTGGAACGTAAGCAACTGGATTTTGAATTGGTATCATAGTGCATGAAGCGATAAGTTCATACACTTTGAAGAGAGTGGTTGCGATAAAGAACTATTAAAAATATATCAGAAAGTAAGCTCCGGCAAGCGAATGGCTGCCGAAGCTCTGAGTTATTGAATATAGTAAGCGGTAAAACTCTTCCTTATCTAAGACCGAACGCATCGCGAACGGCATCGACATAGTCCAGTTTCTCCCACGTGAAGAGTTCCACATCGCAAATAACAGGTGCGGGATTGTAGCGGGAACTGAAAACTTTGCGGACAGTTTGTGGCTGGCGCCCCATGTGACCGTAAGAAGCTGTCTCAAAATAAATAGGATTGCGCAATTTGAGCCGTTCTTCAATGGCTTTGGGACGCATGTCGAAGATTTCCTTCACGCGACGGGCTATCTCGCCATCACTGAACGCCACATTCGACTTGCCGTAGGTGTTGATGAAGATGTTCATGGGCTCCGCCACACCGATGGCATAGGCTACCTGCACCAAAACCTCGTTCGCCACACCGGCAGCAACCAGGTTCTTGGCAATGTGGCGCGCTGCATACGCCGCCGAGCGATCTACTTTCGATGGATCTTTCCCAGAGAACGCGCCTCCGCCATGCGCACCCTTTCCGCCATACGTGTCAACAATGATTTTGCGCCCCGTCAGACCGGTATCGCCGTGTGGACCGCCAATTACGAACTTGCCTGTAGGATTTACATGGTAGATAATGTCTGTGCCGAACAGAGCCTGCACACCTGCAGGATATTGAGCTTTGACGCGTGGAATCAAGATGTTGCGTACGTCCTGCGTGATGCGTTTCTGCATTGCCGTGTCGGCTTCTTCTTGCGTGATTCCTTTCGGCTTGATAAATTCGTCGTGCTGTGTGGAGATGACAATTGTGTCAATGCGCAGCGGTTTTCCGTTGTCGTCATATTCGATAGTAACCTGACTCTTCGCGTCGGGGCGGAGGTACGGCATCAGGTCGTTTTCATTTTTACGGATGTTAGCAAGTTCCCTCAGCAAGCTGTGCGCAAGGTCTAACGCCAAAGGCATATAGTTGGCGGTTTCGTTGGTGGCATAGCCAAACATCATGCCTTGGTCGCCCGCGCCCTGATTATACGGGTCTTCGCGTTCGACGCCCCGGTTGATGTCACCGCTTTGTTCATGGATGGCGGAAAAGACTCCGCACGACTTCGCCTCGAACTGGTACTCGCTTTTGGTGTACCCAATCCGTTCAATCACATGACGTGCCACGTCTTGCACGTCTACATATGCTTTCGATTTAACTTCTCCTGCTAAGACAACCTGTCCGGTTGTTACAAGCGTTTCGCAAGCTACTTTCGAGTCTTTGTCGTATGCCAAAAACTCATCTAGCAAAGCGTCCGAGATTTGATCGGCCACTTTATCGGGGTGTCCTTCCGACACCGATTCGGAGGTGAATAAATAACTCATGTTTGTTTTTTGTTTTTTTTGAGTTTGTTCGTTTGTATGTTTATGCTGGAGGAGGAAGACTCGAAAGTCGGAAAGCACGGTGAAAAAAGAGAACAGTTTTTAGCATTTTTTCCTGTGGTTGCAAGCAATTCAAATCTATCCACGTCAACACAGCCGCAAAGATAGTACTATTTTTTCTTTTTCGTATTCCGCAAGGCCTTTTTTAATTTAAAGCCAGCACGCATCTTGGCCGCTCCAGAACCGTGCGTCCCACGGAGGAAGTCGGCGAGTTTGGGCTTGTCGCTTTTTTCGGCCGCTGCTTTTTTGAAGACTTGGCCATTGCCTGTCATGGCGCGTTCTATCTCATTCATAATTTATAAATCAGCTAATAATACACTCATTGTCTTTTTCAACACCGGATGCATTGCCAAAGGCGCAATCTCAGCCAAAGGTTCCATTACAAAACGGCGCTTGTGCATCAATGGATGCGGGATTGTCAGCTCGTTGAACTGCAAAATCATATCGCCATAGAGAAGGATGTCGATATCAATGATTCGGTCATGATAGACACCATCGCTTTTCCGTTCGCGTCCCATTTCCTGTTCGATGCCTTGCGTCAGTTGCAGTAGTTCCAACGGCTTTAACGTTGTTTCCAAGAGCAATGCAGCATTGAGAAACAGGTGTTCTGACCAGAATCCCCATGGCTTTGTCTCATAAAAAGAAGAAATAGACGAAACATCACCTGCACGTTCTGCCAAAAGAGCCGCCGCCTTAATCAAATTCCTTCTCCGATTGCCTATGTTTGTTCCTAAACCTATGTAAACCTTCATGTGAATGAAGAATTAAGAATGAAGAATTAAGAATATGCAGTTCTTAACTCTTCATTTATTCTATTAAATGATGAGCATAGCATCGCCGTATGCACCGAACTTATATTCTTCTTTCAGCGCAACATTGTATGCCTCCATAATCAATTCATACCCGCCAAACGAAGCTGCCATCATCAACAATGTTGAGAGCGGCATATGAAAATTAGTAATCATACTTGTCGCTAAACTGAAATCATACGGCGGGAAAATAAATTTGTTTGTCCAGCCCTCAAATTCTTTTAAATGCCCGTCCGTGCTGACTGCAGTTTCTACGGCTCTCATCACCGATGTGCCTACTACACAAACTTGTTTACCTGCGTCTTTTGCAGCGTTGACAATTTCTACGACATCTGCATTCACAATCATCTGTTCGGAATCCATCTTATGTTTTGTCAGGTCTTCTACATCTATCTCGCGGAAATTTCCTAATCCACAATGCAGCGTCAAATAGGCAAAGTGACAATCTTTGATTTCCAAACGTTTCATTAATTCCCGACTAAAATGTAATCCAGCAGCAGGAGCGACAACAGCTCCTTCTTCCGTTGCAAAAATATTCTGATAACGTGTCTCATCGTCCTGTTCTACTGGGCGGTTAATATATTTAGGGAGTGGTGTTTCTCCCAATGCATATAACGATTCCTTAAAAGTATCGTGGTCTCCGTCATATAGGAAACGTAATGTCCGGCCACGTGAAGTAGTATTATCAATTACTTCGGCAACCATTGAATCATCATCCCCAAAATACAGTTTATTACCTATACGAATTTTGCGGGCAGGATCGACCAACACGTCCCATAGACGCAAATCTTGATTTAATTCACGCAATAAGAAAACCTCAATACGTGCTCCGGTTTTTTCTTTGTTCCCATAAAGACGAGCTGGAAAAACTTTCGTATTATTGAAAACAAAGGTATCTCCGGCGCCAAAGTAGTTCAAAATTTCCTTAAAAATCTTGTGTTCAATCTCTCCGGTCTTACGATGTACCACCATTAGTCGGGATTCATCTCTGTTTTTAGCCGGATACAATGCTATCTGCTCTGTCGGCAAATTGAATTTGAATTTAGAGAGCTTCATATATTTTTGTTTTTTGTTTCTAATTACCGATTTCTTTGTCCAAAAATGCATCTATATCTTCTGGGCGCATACATTTATCTAAAGTTACGTTGCCTATACGTGTTCGTTCTAACGCAACCAAATGGGCACCAGACTTTAATGCGATTCCTATATCTCGAGCTAATGCCCTGATGTACGTTCCTTTACTACAAACTACCCGAATCTTTACAAGAGGTAAGTTGTATTCTAACATCTCAATTTCATCAATCACTAATGTTTTGGCTTTTAGGGGAACCTCTTCGCCATTACGTGCTAATTCGTATGCACGTTTCCCTTTGATTTTACAAGCCGAATATATTGGGGGAATTTGTTTAATTGTACCAACGAATTGTTTCAAAGTTCCTTCTACTAATTCCTGCGTAATATGTTCTATAGGATAAACGGCGTCCACTTCTTTTTCTAAATCAAAGGAAGGCGTCGTTTCTCCTAATTTCAGTGTCGCTATATATTCTTTCGTTTGATATTGGAATTCATCAATTTGTTTGGTCGCTTTGCCAGTACAAATAATCATTACGCCTGTAGCTAAAGGATCAAGAGTACCAGTATGACCTACTTTGATTTTCTTTACACGCAATTTCCGTGATAATTTATAGCGGAATTTGTTTACCAAGTCAAACGATGTCCACCTCAACGGCTTATTGAAATATAAAACCTCTCCGGCAATAAAATCCATTTTATATCGTTATGCTATAGACGAATAAATCAATGTAACAATGCCTGCAAGGGCGCAATAGGCAGCAAAATAAATCAGTTTGCCTTTTTTTACGATGTTAATCATCCATTTGCAGGCCAGACAACCCGATAAAAATGCCGCAACAAAACCTATCAGCAATGAACTGGTTGGAGTGTCTCCTGTTATATTCTCACCATTCATCAATTTGATGCTATCCAACAGTGCTTCGCCTAATATTGGTGGAATAACCATTAGGAAGGAGAATTGGGCTAACTTTTCTTTTTTATTCCCTAATAACAAGCCTGTTGCAATTGTGGTACCCGAACGAGAAAGTCCCGGCATCACCGCACATGCTTGTGCCAATCCAATGATAAAGGCATCTTTTAGTGAAATCTTTTCTTTTTGGCGAGGCTTGGTAAAATAAGAAAAAGTCAATAAGAAAGCTGTCAATAGCAGCATCCATCCTACGATTAGCAAACCGGAACCGAAAATCGCTTCAACTTCATCTTTAAAGAATACGCCTACAATGCCAATCGGAATCATCGATATTACGATATTAAGCACATAGCGTGTCTCTTCGATTTCAAACTTGAATAAACCTTTGAATATCCATGCAATTTCTTTCCATAAAATAACCACTGTACTCAATACTGTGGCTATGTGTACTAATATTGTAAATGCAAGACTCTCTTCTCCTTTTATACCGAATAGGGCAGAACCAATAGCCAAATGTCCGCTACTGCTTACTGGCAAATATTCGGTCAGTCCTTGTAGCAAACCTAAAATTAACGCTTCTAATCCGTTCATTTTTTAATAGGTTTATCTTTACTTTTCTTGAGTATTCCTGCAATCACACCAATAAAACCCAATACAGTTATTACCGGAGCTACGACAATGCGGCGTTTATTGAATATTTCAGGATTGAATGTATCATCTCCTGAACCTCCACCACTCATTAGTATAAAACCAATAATTATCAATACTACTGCCCCTGCAATCAGTATGAAATTTTCTTTTCCAAAAGCAAAATCTCTGTTCGACATAATATTTTTATTATACATAATACAATCTATCAAAACTCATTCGCAGGTACTTATTTACAGATATAACCGTAGCTATTATCGAGAGCATGATTCCCAGCAATAAGACCGCGCCATAGACGATCAATAACGTAGGAATATCTAATATTTGTATAAAACCTGCCAATTCTAATTGTAAATAATATAAAGCACCGGTTAGCATGCACATTGCAAGGATTGCCGCAAGGATTCCGCTTACTATATTATAACGGATAAAAGGGGCACGGATAAATCCCGCTGTAGCACCAACCAGCTGCATGGTATGAATCAGAAAGCGTTTGGAATAAATCAGCAAACGGATAGTATTGCTGATCAGGACAAAAGAAATAACCATTAATATGGTTGCTAAGACAAGCAGCATTAATCCGATACGTTCTATATTGTTTTGCACAAGTTCCATCATGTCCTTTCGGTAAAGCAATTCGGATACAGATGTGTAAGTCTTAATCTTGTCTTCAATCAACCGTAAGCTATCCGGATTAGCATATTGCGAATGCAATTTGACTTCAATAGAGGCCTGTAATGGATTAAAGCCTAAGAAAGTTTCAGGGTTTTCACCTAATTCTTCTTCCAATTCAACTGCCGCTCGTTCTTTCGAGATATATTCCGTAGATTTGATATAGGGAAGAGCCTCCAAATTTTTCTGCATCTGTTTCACCTCCATATCTTTCAAACCATCTTTCAGAACAATTGAAAATGACATATTTTCTTTCACGTATACAGATAGTTTATTACCCAACATTCCCATTAGTAGGATAAGCCCCAACAGAAACAATACTAACGCAATGCTGATTACGGAAGTAAATCGGGAATGAAAAAATGAAACTACGTGAATATCCTTATGATTAGTCATTTAAACTTCAATTAACATATAAGGGCACACATACCCCAATTTTTCTGCAAAAGAACGAATATTTTATGATATGACTTTGGTTTTTAATTTATTTAACGGTACGAATTCTATCAAATCAAACATATTCCTTTTTCAAATATAATGATGATTCTGTTTGAATATGCCTATCTTTCTTTTCGATTATAACCATCTTTTTCTGCATATTTAGCGTGAGTTCGATATAAGAAAGCAGATTACGGCAGGAGAACCGTTCCCTGTTCATTATCCGATGGAAATACCGATTCCGGATGCTTTCTATGGCTTTTTAGGTAGCCTCTTTCTGCTTTTTATCGCATCCATTCTCTTCATAGTGCATGAACTTCTAACTTCGTGGACTGTGAACTTCTAACT
>CAZOKT010000053.1:0-12176 GCA_964580505.1 uncultured Parabacteroides sp.
TGTGCGCGGAATGAGATTCGAACTCACACGCCGAAACCGGCACTACCCCCTCAAAGTAGCGTGTCTACCAATTTCACCATCCGCGCCTTTAAAAAGGGCGTGCCCAGAACAGGACTCGAACCTGCACGACCGCAAAGCCACTCGCACCTGAAACGAGCGCGTCTACCAATTCCGCCACCTGGGCAATCCTTACTGAAAAGAACGATTCTCCTACCGTTCTATCTTTACTGGAGCGGAAGACGGGACTCGAACCCGCGACCCTAACCTTGGCAAGGTTATGCTCTACCAACTGAGCTACTTCCGCAATTGCGAATGCAAAGGTAAACACATTTATCGGAATATCCAAGCCCTTCTCCCATTTTTTCCTTACTTTTTCTCTTCCCTCGCCGCAAAGGTTTACCGAAAAAAGGCAACAGAGCCTTTCCTAACCACGCTCTGATAAAAACATAGTTACGAAACGCCCTGTTGCTCGCTATCTTTCCGACAAAAGCTCCTCTCCTATCCGGACTTTATTCCGGAAGGAGGGTGAAGCCCCATTGGTAATCCTCGTTGGCAGGCAACGAATACTTCGGCTCCGGACGAGCTCCCCAGCTATCATATCCGCCTACTCCCTGCTGCTTCAGGTCAATGCAAACCTCCACAAAGTCACGCGGGACTACATCGTTGATATGGTGCTGGCGGCGCAATACATTCTTGGCCTCCTCCTCGTTATGATTGGCAACCTGCTCGGGAGTGAAGTTCGTCCATTGACGCGGCAACGAGGTCTGCTCCTCATCATCAAAATCTTCTATCGAATTCCGCAACGCATTAAATTCAATAAGCTCATCTGCCACAATCTTCAAGCCTTTCCCTTTCTTAGGAGAAAGGATAGAAACCCAGCGCGTATCGGTATGATGCCCATTTTCCTGCGGACGGACGTAAGGAAAATACATGGCGTCAGCAGTAGACTTATACACGCCCACCATCGCACCTGCCTTGCGATCCCAATAATTTTCCACAGGTCCGCGTCCGAAATAAACCACCTCATTCATGGAAGCCGGCATGCGGAAACGGACGCCGATACGCGGAACCGTCAGTTTGGAAGCTTCCCTGCGTGCCGCATCACGCCCCGGTGTAAAGGTAGCCGTACGAGTCGCTTCGGAAATCTCCGTCTCTGCCTCCTTCATTTCCGTAGAAGTAAAATGCGCGGATACGTGCACTGCACCACTCGGATAAACCGTGTATTCCATAATATACAGGTTTCCGGCAGGAAGAAGATAATTTATATTCATCACGGCATTACCGTCTTTTAGCTCGACGGAAGCATCTGATACCTGGAAGTTCTTGCTGCTCTGCTTCCATACCTGCTCACGCTTCGGCTGACCGTTACCATAATCATTATCGGTAGGTGCGCGCCAGAAGTTGGGTTGCAAGCCAAAACCTTCGTTGAAATACTCCGTCCCGTTCACCTGATAAGAGGTTACCAGTCCGCTTTTCTTATTGAAAACAAACCGAACGCGCGAAGAAGATGCCACCAATTCATCCTCCAAACTATCTACGCTCAGCTTAGGTCCTGTGGTCTTTATCGGAGAGTCAAGCGGCTCGATAGGCAGGCGGAACTGTTCTTGGGCAATATGATAACCCGCAGGGATGAGCCCGTCTTCCTTTGTCGAAGTCACATAGAAGTTCACGAAATACTCAGTTCCGGCTTTAGGTTTAAACCCTGCGACGTTTACGCTCAGCTCTTTTGCCTCCTGCGGAGCTATATCCAGCGAGAGTTTGCCACTTCGAACGACCTTATCGTTTGCCATTACTTCATACGCTATCGTGTAATCTTTCAGATTCTTAAAGTAGAAACGATTGAACACCTCGAACTTTCCTTCAACCAAATCCTTCGCCGTGATAGCCACATTCTGGAGCACATACTTCACTTCAGCCATGCCGGGATGCGGCGTGCGGTCTGGATTCATCAGACCCGTGCAGACAAAGTTGCCATCACTCGGCTCATTCACGCCATAATCGCCTCCGTAAGTGAAATAAGGCGTACCATTCTTGTCCACTTCGAGAAGCCCGTGGTCAACCCATTCCCATATAAATCCGCCTTGCAAGTTAGGATATTTATAGATAGCTTGCCATTGATCCCAGAGCGCACCCGTTGAATTTCCCATTGCATGTGCATACTCTGAAGGTACTATCGGCCGGTCGCTACCCTCTTTTCCTATCCTTTCCAGCCAATCCGCACCCGGATATTGCGGGACATACATATCTGTATTCCATTCCCACAGCGCACGTTCGTAATTGACCGGACGTTCCATTCCGCCTTTTTCCTTATCTTTAATATATAAATACGTCTGGTAGAAATTATAGCCATTACCAGCTTCATTTCCCAATGACCATATCGTAACGCACGGATAATTCTTATTCCGTTCATACATATTCACTGTACGATGCAAATGCGACTTCAACCATTCCGGATTATTTCCCAATGTTCCCCCTTTTCGCAAATCGTAATACATCCCATGCGACTCTATATTCGCCTCATCATACACATACAATCCATATTCATCACAAAGCTCATAGAACCTTCGGTCTTGAGGATAGTGCGAAAGCCGGACAGCATTCAGGTTATGCTTCTTCATGAGCTCAAAATCTTTGCGCATGAGTTCTTCGGGTACATAATGTCCTGTTTCCGGATTATGCTCATGAATATTTACTCCTTTAAACTTGATAGGCTTCCCATTGAACAGCAAAACGGGATAGGGCTTTCCATTTCCTGCAATCTCTTGCGTATTCACGATTTCTATCCGACGGAACCCTACATGGAAAGGCACGACTTCCCGCACCTCATCACCTGCTTTTACGGTCATCAATAAGGTATACAGATTCGGTATTTCTGCGCTCCATGTCGCCACATCGGGCAAGGTAGCCTCGAACGAAGCGGTTGCATATCTCTCAGGAGTTACCCATATATTGGCAGATTCTGTAGCTACGCTCTTCCCCAACTTATCCAACAAATCATAGGAAACCGTTAAATTCTCAACTTCCGTATGGTGATTCTTCAAATCGATAGCCAACCGGAAAATACCATTCTTATAGGTATCGTCTAAAGTCGAAACTACCCGGAAGTCCTGAATGGCCTCCTTCGGTTGAGACCAAAGATACACATCACGCTCTATTCCGCTTATACGCCAGAAGTCCTGACACTCCAAATAAGAACCCGTACTCCAACGATATATTTTCAACGTCAGCACATTCTTTCCCGACTTTAGGTACTTATTGATTAAAAACTCCGCAGGATTTTTTGAGTCTTCACTATATCCTACCTCTTCGCCATTCAGATATACATACACACCCGACTTGGCTCCTCCTATATGCAGGTAGATATCACGTCCATCCCAGTCTGCGGGAATTTCAATATCTCTTCGATATACACCCACCGGCGTCTCCTCCGGCAATAATGGTGGTTGAGGATTGCGTGGTTTGAATTCATAACCGTGATTAACATAGATGGCAACCCCAAACCCTTGCTTTTCCCAATTGCCCGGAACGGTGATATCATGCCATGAATCCGTGCTGACAGAGGGGGCGGTTATATTCTCCGGAAGCTCTTTATACGAGTCAACAAAATAGAACTTCCATGTCCCGTTGAGCAGCTGGTAATAAGGACTTTTTTCATAACGGAAAGACAACGCCGTCTGTTTATCCGGATAAGTCATAAAAGAGCTTCTCGGAGCTTCTTTATTTACGGCAACCACCTGCAAGTCTTTCCAATAAGGAAGTGTTTCGACAGATGCCGTTTCCTCCGAAAAGGCAGGGGGCACCATCAGGGTTCCATAACTCAGCAAGCTGCACAATATCGCTATTCTAAAGGGATTTCTCATTTCCTATACATTTAGATGTAGTTTTGTTCTATATACGCTACTGTTTAAATTATAAATGCTCCAAAGACACTATTGCATCCCGGAGCATTTACAATTCTTTTTTTATCGAGCCGCATAGTATGCATAGCCTTGGGCAACCTGCTGGAATGCCAGTACGCCCGCCTGACTCAACTCTACATTCATTTCCTGTCCGTCAGGCAAATACATAACGACATCCTTCTCACCCTCATACTTCAACAGCTTATGTTCTTCGCCATTCGCCTTCACATTCCATGTGCTCTCTGCGGCATCATACACCAAATCGACGGCAGCATCTTCTTCGCCATCCTTTTCGATATGGTATCCGTCCGCTTTCGTTTCAACTGTATAGACTCCGTTTTCCGTATCTATCGTCTTTACGGTACCGACATCTGCAACAGGATTACTTCCGCTCCAGAACTCGATAGAGTTAAGCACAAGTATATCGGCAATACAAGAAATCTCATATACCGGTACGATGTGAAAGACAATAAACACAAATTCATTCACAAATTTGCTGTCTATACTCCGATTCCAACTCAATAGCTTATTGGTTAAGCCGAATGAGCCAATACAAGAAGTAAACATCATGCTGCCCGCCAATGTTGCGGCAACAAGCAAAGTCACGTTTTTTTTCCTCATGGCAAATAATTATTAAATGTTATTAGCTGCGAAGATAGAAAAAATCTTTAATGTGTTGTATCTTTGCACGCACATTTTTAATAGGGAATTTATGATATCGGTTGACGGTTTACAAGTGATGTTTGGCGGCTTCACCTTGTTTGAGGATGTTTCTTTTGTGATAAATAAAAAAGACAGAATCGCTTTGGTTGGGAAAAATGGTGCAGGAAAATCTACCCTCCTAAAAATTTTGGCAGGACTACAAGTCCCGACTAACGGCATCGTCAATGTCCCGAAAGAGACGACTATCGGCTATCTGCCCCAGCAGATGCAATTGAAAGATACCCGAACCGTACGCGAGGAAGCTGAACAGGCATTCGACCGGATTCATGCAATGGAGAGCCAGATAAACCGATTGAACGAACAACTGGCTGAACGCACAGATTATGAATCCGAATCTTACCATAAACTGATAGAGCAAGTCACCCATCTGACCGAACAGTTCCAGATACTTGGTGGGAACAATTACCAGGCCGAGCTGGAACGAACGTTATTGGGCTTGGGATTCTCTCGCAAGGATTTCAAGCGTCCTACGAGCGAATTCAGTGGAGGATGGCGTATGCGTATCGAATTGGCGAAACTTCTTCTTCGGCGGCCGGATGTATTATTGCTGGATGAACCGACCAACCATCTCGATATCGAATCCATCCAATGGCTAGAGAATTTCATCGCTACCCGCGCCAATGCCGTTATTCTTGTCTCACACGACCGTGCATTTATCAACAATACCACTACCCGAACCATAGAGATAGAGCTGGGACATATCTATGATTATAAAGTGAAGTACGCGGAGTATGTCAAACTACGCAAGGAGCGTCGCGAGCAACAATTGCGGGCTTACGAAAACCAGCAGAAGATGTTGGCAGACACCGAAGCCTTTATCGAGCGTTTCCGCTACAAAGCGACCAAGTCCTCGCAAGTACAATCACGCATCAAACAATTGGAGAAAATAGACCGAATTGAGGTGGACGAGGTGGATAACGCCATGCTGAATTTGAAATTTCCTCCGGCGCCTCATTGCGGGTCTTATCCGGTAATCGCCGAAGAGGTCTCGAAAAGCTTTGGAGAGCACCTCGTGTTCGAGCACGTGAACTTCACCATCAAGCGCGGAGAAAAGGCTGCCTTCGTCGGAAAGAATGGAGAGGGAAAATCCACGCTCGTGAAGTGCATCATGGGAGAGCTTCCTTTCGGTGGAAATTTACAGTTAGGTTATGGTGTAAAGATAGGCTACTTCGCGCAGAATCAAGCCCAGCTTTTAGACGAAAATCTGACGGTTTTTGAAACCATCGACTACGTGGCTCAGGGTGAAATACGCACCAAAATCCGCGACATACTCGGAGCGTTCATGTTCGGAGGCGAGGCGTCCGACAAGCGCGTACGTGTGCTTTCTGGTGGAGAGCGCAGCCGGTTGGCGATGATTAGACTGCTGCTCGAACCTGCCAATCTGCTTATCTTGGATGAACCTACGAATCATTTGGATATGCGCTCGAAGGATGTGCTGAAGAATGCCCTGAAAACCTTCAACGGGACTGTGATTGTTGTCTCGCACGACCGCGAATTTCTGGATGGACTGGTCGAGAAGGTTTACGAATTCGGTAATAAGCACGTCACGGAGCATCTCGGAGGCATATACGATTTCCTCGAGAAGAAGCAGTTGGAAAACCTGCAGGAGCTGGAGCGTTCATCCGCCAAAAGACCGGAGACCCATACAGACGTCACGCAAAACAAGCTCTCGTATGAAGCGCGGAAAGAGCAGAACCGGCAGGTCAAGAAGTTGGAAAAGGCCGTCTGCGAAACGGAAGAACAAATAGCCTCCTTGGAGGAAAACATCGGAAGGCTCGAACGCGAACTGGCTACTCCCGAAGGTGCGGCCGACCCGTCGTTATATTCGCGCTACGCCAAGCTGAAGGATTCGCTCGAAGAATCCATGAAACAATGGGCTGACCTCTCAACAGAATTGGAGGAGCTCCGCGCTCAATAGGCATATTCTGCCCTCGTGTCCCCCCCCGAAAGCCTCTCTAAACACTTCGGCAAGCCTCCCCTCCTCCTCGAAGTTCCCCCAAATACTTTAGCATCTCTCCGATGACCTTCAAAGACTTCCCGAAATGCTTTGGCACCCTGCTGTGGGACATTTCCGTCCGGCACACCCCTCAATTTCCTCCATTTTGCTTCTCCACGAGATACGGCCAAAAGCGCGTGGGCATATTTTGCCGCTGCAGTCGCGGATTAAGTCTCTCCTTTATGGTGGTGGATTCAAAATAGGTCTGCCACATACGCCGGAGCAGTTGTTCGTCTTTGGAAAGCAGTCCGTGAGGGAGCCATCCGGAGGAAAGAAACTCCGGCTCGGGATCAAAACGAACTTCCGCAGGCTTCTGCAAGTCGTAATAGTAGCCGTAATGCCGGTGCATATCGTACACGAGCCAGAGCTGGTCGTGAAAACGGTCTGCGAAGTAGCCCAGCGTCAGCGGCAAGACATTGAAACGAGGTGCGGTAGCTGCGAAGTAAACATCGTCGAGGGTACGCTGGAAACGTACGAATTGCATCACTTTGTTCGCCTCGTTATCCATACGTTTCCAGAGATTATTCATTGCCGACACGTCGGGGTCGGCAGTATTGAACACTGCGCGCCCTTCCGAGTCGAAGAGCTTACGGAGGTAACGGAACAAAAGCATATCCACTCCGGACTCATCAGAAAGCCAGCACGCCGTGATACCCCGCAAGAAAGCCGCAGGAAGCCGGCACCGGATGCCCTGCCATACGCGGTCGGCCAGCGAAGCGTCCGTAACAACCTCTAACGTGTCCTCGCAGAAAAGAGGAAAAGTCTCATGGGGAGCCAGCAGTTGGTCGGGAAAGGTGTGGCGGTTGTATGCAAGGAAAACAGCAGTAAGCAGTCCTTCCCACGTCTTATCGTAACGGAAAACAATCATGACTCGTCGCAAAATGAAAGGAGAAGCTGCCCAGAATCGTTCTTCAACTTCGTGAGCAAGCGACGACGGACGGCTGCCGGAGTAAGATCTTGAATGGTACGGCAAGGAAGTTCCCTCGATTCGACAAAATATTGTGCCTTCTTCCATACTACGCCAAGCTTGCGGAGTTGCAAGGTTCCAAGCCTTCCGTAGCGGCGCGCCAGCACAATTTGTTTGGCAGACTTCACACCGACACCGGGTATGCGTAGCAAGATTTCATAGTCCGCCCGATTCACATCCACAGGGAAAAGTTCGGGATGCCGGAGCGCCCATGCCAATTTCGGGTCAATATCCAAATCGAGATTCGGAAAAGCATCATCTACAATCTCTTCTACCCTAAACTGATAAAAACGCAAGAGCCAGTCGGCCTGATAAAGACGGTTCTCACGGAGGAACGGTGCTTGTTGAAGCTGCGGCAGACGGGTATCGTAGGAATTGACGGGAATGAATCCGGAATAGTAAACACGTTTCATCGTAGGACGCCGATAAAGTTTTGCCGATAGCTGCAAAATATCCCAGTCGCTATCCGGAGTAGCCCCGACAATCACCTGCGTGCTCTGCCCAGCGGGAACGTAACGTGGGGCGTATCGGAACTTGCGGCACTCTTCGGCCGATTGCAAAGCGCCTTCCTGTATATACCTCATCGGAGTGAAAACGCTCCGGTAGTCTTTATCGGGCGCAAGCCTCTTCAAGCCCTGCTCATTGGGTATCTCCACGTTTACACTCATACGATCGGCATATTTCCCTGCCAAGTCAATGAGCTCCCGGCTGGCTCCCGGTATACTTTTCAGATGAATATAACCATTAAACCGATGAACCGTGCGCAGCTCTTTGACGATCCATGCCAAGCGTTCCATCGTATAATCGGCAGAACGCACCACCCCTGAGCTAAGGAACAACCCCTCAATGTAATTACGACGGTAGAATTCCATCGTGAGTCCAACAAGCTCGCTCACCGAGAATGTGGCACGAGGGACGTCATTACTCACCCGATTGATGCAATAGGCACAGTCGAACATGCAGTAGTTGGTCAGCATTACCTTCAGCAACGAGATGCACCGCCCATCAGCAGCAAAGCTATGACAGATACCCCATCCCGCCGCACTGCCTACAGATCCTTTCCGATGAGACCTTGATACGCCACTGGAAGCACAAGCCACATCATATTTGGCCGAGGCGGCAAGTATCTTCAGTTTCCTCAATACATCTTCGGTCATATCTGCAAAAGAAAAAAGCGCGAACCAAGCGAAGGATGTGGCAGTCTTGTCGAATGCTTCGCCTGATTCACGCCGGATGATTACACCTTACTCCTCTAAGTCATACTGACTGGTAACCACAACAAATTGCCGATAATCCTCATCCTTCTTCAATTTGACAGCTGCAGGCATCATGTAATGGCTGATTGCGGTAGTAGAACCGCTACTGCTATCATAAGACACTGAAACTGGGAAAATCAGCAATCGCAAGTCTTCTTCCGGGTTCAACGACAGATGCTCCCGCACCACATTGGATATATTCCCAAACGAGTAAATACGCGTGTCGGTATCATAGGTGCATAAAAATGACGTATTTGAGTCATTAACACGACTCTCTTCAAAGAAATTCTTAACCGAATCTTCCGGCATCAGTATCAGGTACGTGGGAGCCTCCAACGCATACAACCACTCTTCCTGAGGCGTGGCTTGAAGAGAAAAATCCAGATTATTCAAGATTCTATCCCCGATAGCTTCTTTAATGTCTGCAGCCGGCAGGACAAGCTTGGTACATACTCCTGCAGGAGATTTCAGATAGGTATATTGTTCGTTCGGCACTAACAGCTGATCAATATTACCATTCTTAATCTGGTTCATCTGGATAACCTCTTTGGTCACATTAAACTGCTCATAAGTAGAAATGATGGTATCATTGCCAGCCGACGTTTCCGTCTGGTATCTATAATAGATATAAAAAGTTGATTGTGCCACCTTCAAAATATTTCCCGTGCCATAACTTGTTGTTACATAAAAACCGGGAAAGAATGCATTAAAGGAGTCTTGGTCTTGGAAGGTGCTCGGGTTATTTACGGTTTCATCGTAAAAGCGTTGTGCCACATCCGTCGAAATCCGAATCCGGACATTAGGAGTATAATAGTACTCATCGCTTGTATCTGTGATGCTACGTATCGAATCTGAGATGCTCAGGTCATACGCCGTATAAGTTTTCTGTCCTAAGAGCGTCTGCATATCGCAATACTCTGTCGGATCCAAATTTGTATAGAAGTTACGCTCTAAAGACTTTGTTACCTGATAAACCTGCGCAGTCATCGGTGCCAAAGAATCGCCCACATAGCCATCTTCTCCACTTTCATACAAAATGAAAAAGGCCATAGAGTCAACTTTTCCATCGAGAGGTTCGTAGGCAAATTGATAATCTTCAGGACAATAGAATTCACATATATAGTCTGCCTTCAAATTACCATACAGGGGGTCATACAACTGTCCCAACAAACCACTGGCCGTGCGCGCATAGATAGAATCCAATTGCACGGTAGAAGCCTCCAGATAGAACGTATCGGCATATACATAGGAACGATCACTGTTCGGCTGAATACTTGGTCCCACCTGACTCAATTCATCATTACATCCGCTTAGAAATGCTATTCCTAAAACGAACCCAAGTACAAGATTCTTAATGTTCATCTTATTACATTATATTTAGTTAGAAGCCAATATTACATCGTAGAATTTATTGATTTCATCAATGTAAATATCCGGCGATTGATAAGGCAAAAATGGTATTTGTTTCGCAGCTACATATTCGGAAAGAGCCGGATTAATCGTTTCACTACCCTGAATAATTCCATCGGCAAAGTCAATAGCCAACTTGGTCAATCCGATGAAACTTGTATCTTCTTTAATACCTTTCAGATCGGAATCTTCCGCCCCATCCATCTTCAACTTATTTGCAAAATTCGTACTGAACGGCGCATTAAACTCATCATTATATACAGAATATACAACTTTGGCACCACGAAAGCAAGGGTCATCCGCATACATACGTTTGATATATAAACCACTCAAGGCCGTCATCCAGCCATGACAATGGATTATATCCGGAATCCAGCGCAGCTTCTTTACGGTCTCCATTACCCCACGTACATAAAAGATACAGCGTTCGTCGTTATCTTCATATTCCGTACCATCTGTATCTGCCACCGTTGATTTGCGTAAAAAGTAATCATCATTATCAATAAAATAGACCTGCATACGCGCAGCCGGAATAGAAGCTACTTTTATAATTAACGGATGGTCTGTATCATCAATTATCAGATTCATACCCGAAAGGCGGATTACCTCATGCAACTGGTTCCGACGTTCGTTGATATTACCAAATTTAGGCATGAATGTCCTGATTTCGCGACCTCGGTCCTGAATACCTTGCGGCAGATGCCGACAAATCGTAGCTATCTCAGATGCAGGTAGATAAGGGGTTATTTCCTGAGCTATAAATAAGACTTTTTTCGCGTCCATCTTACAAATTCCTTTTTATACGCTACAAAGGTAATAAAAAACTTTCATTCCCGGTAATTATTTTGTTGCTTTGCAGAAATTTTAGAGATTTACACTATGAAACACACGCTTTATTACTTTCTGCTAATAGCTGCTTCTTGTTGGATTCTTGCAGCTTTCAATTTTTCTAATGCCTGCCCGCGTATGGAACAGTCTGTGAAGGAGAAAAGTTTACCCCGAGGGGAAACTCCGGTATCTTTGCGAGAAAATTTGTCTAACTACCAAAAGGCCATCCAAGACAAGCAGGTCAATATGCATAGCATTATGGTTGTTCAGCATGGCGAAGTCATTGCTGAAAAGTGGTTTGGAGAGGGAAAACCGGATGTTCCCCATATATTAAATTCTGTCAGCAAATCATTTACTTCTACCGCCATAGGCTTTGCCGTGGCTGAAGGAAAGCTGAAAACGACGGATAAAGTCATCTCTTTCTTTCCGGATAAGCTTCCTGCCGAAGTAAGCGATAACCTAAAAGCGATGGAAATCCGGCATCTGCTGACTATGACGTGCGGGCACGATATTGACCCGACCTCTTCTATTCGGAACGAACCGGACGTCGATTGGGTGGAAAAGTTCCTTAGTACACCTGTCATCCACAAGCCCGGAGAGTATTTCATATACAACAGTTTGGGCACTTATATGCTCTCTGCCATTCTCCAGCAGGTTACCGGAGAAAAGGTAGCAGATTATCTCTCTACCCGACTATTCCAACCTTTGGGCATCGAGAAGGTAACATGGGACGAAAGTCCGCAAGGCATCAATTGCGGAGGCTGGGGATTGTACCTGAAAACGGAAGATTTAGCCAAGATGGGGCAGTTTCTTTTACAAAAAGGCGCATGGGACGGCCGGCAATTATTGCCCGAAGAATGGGTTGAAACAGCCACATCCGCACTCGTACCTTCCTCGCCCTCCGGGATTCGCATAGAGGACGCCTCGAAAGAATTAGACCCGGCCACGAGCGATTGGGTGCATGGCTATGGTTATCAGTTCTGGCAATGCCGCCATCATTGCTACCGGGCAGACGGGGCGAAAGGGCAATATATTATTGTCCTTCCGGAGAAGGATGCCGTCATCGCTGCTACAGCCGACCTGCAAGACATGCAACA
>CAZOKT010000054.1:0-12030 GCA_964580505.1 uncultured Parabacteroides sp.
TTATTTAACTTTTTTTATTTTTCCAACCACGGTGCCGGGTTCAGCTTGGTTCTCTCCTTCCACAGCTGGAAATGGAGGACGGTGGCGTTGCCGTCGTCCGGGTCGGAGTAAATCTTCCCGATAGCCTGCCGCGTGCTCACCTTGTCGCCCGCCTTGACGTAAACCTGACTCAGATTGCTGTACACCGTGAGATAGTTTCCATGCCGGACAATGACCGAATTATTGTAGCCCGGCACCATAAATATCCGCGTAACCTCGCCGTTAAACACCGCGCGCGCATCGGCACCCGCCGTAGTCAGGATGTCTATACCATTATTATTGGTGCGCACATACTTCAACTCCTGATGCTGCTGTTCGCCAAAGGAATTGATAATCGTGTGCGAACCCGTCACCGGATAAGGCAGTCGCCCGCGATTCCCCGAGAAATTGGAAGAGAGCTCCCGCTCCACCTTTGTCATGGCATAGCCGCCTTTGACGTCCGCCTTACGGTCGGCCTCCTCCGCCTTGTCCTTGTTGGCCTTCGCGAGGCGTTCCTGTTCGGCACGGGCTTTGGCTTCCGCTTCAGCTATCTCTTTCGCGATTTGCTCCTCAATCATGCGGTTCAGCTGCTGCGCCTGTTGCTGCTTTTTGCGGAGCTGCGCCCGTAGCTCTTTTTGTTTCTTGTTCAGTTCTTTTACCTCTGCCTTCTCACTGATTTCTTCCGATTGCAGCTTCTTCTGTTCCTCTTCCTGTTCTGCCAGCAGCGTTTGCTTCTCCTGTCTGATTTTTTCCAGTTCGTTCTGTTTTTGCGTGATTTCCGATTGTTTCTCTACAATTTCGGAGGCCTGCTTCTTCTGCCAAGCCGCATATTCGCGCAGATAACGGAGGCGGCGCAGTGATTGGGAAAAGTTATCTGCTGAAAGGATAAACAGTAACTTGTCTTGCGACGAGCGGCGTTTGTACGTACTGCGGGCAGAGTTGGCGTAGTTCTGCTGTTTCTCCCGCAATTCGTTCTCCAAGTGGGAGATTTGTCGGGTCATCTCCTTCATCTGCTCATCTATGGCGTTTATCTCCTGCCCGAGCAGACTAATCACTTTCTTTCTGGAGAGAATCTGCTGCGACAACAGATTCAACCGCCGCAAATAATCTTTGGTTGTAGCTTGAGTCTGGTCTAACAACGCACTTGTCCGCTTAATATCCTCCAACGCCTCCTTGCGCTGTTTTTTCAGTTCCTGCACACGCACGGAGTTCTGGCTTACGGCGAACCAAGGCAAACAGACGAAACATATCAACCAAAAGAATCTCATAAATTAGCCCTTATAAATTAGCGTCCGAAGAAGTCAGGGACTTCATGATTAATGCAAACGTAACCCGTTTATATTTGGGCGGAATCTTAAAATCCATATTCAGCTCTTTGTTTATCTGAATACGGGAATAATAAATATCCATGCCCCCCTGGACTTCGCCCTCCTTCTGCAACGACACTTCCATGTGTCGCGGAAACAGTTTCTTTCCCTCTATGAATTGGAAATCAGCATATTTCCAAAGCAACGCGTAGTGGTCGTCCTTGTCTGATATTTGCGTAGAAAGCAGCTTCTCTTCATTATCGGCTTTAAAAAGATAGTGCAAATCCATTCTATCCTGAGTATGCAGGCTCGTGATGAGCCCGTCGCGTTCCAATTCAAAATAGTCATGTAAATAACCCTCTACCTCTTTTTCTCCGGGCAAGAAGAGCTGGTTCAAGAACAACGCTTGCAAGTTATAAAAGTTGAAATCGATGGGCAGTTGTCCTTTAAAACCTGCGTAATTTTCTGCAAAATACCGCTTGTTCATGCGGTCTAACAGCTTGATGCTGTCCCGGCTCAACTCCATACGGAAAAGTTCGAACCCCAAAAAGGGCTGGATGGAAAGCTGAAGCACACTGTCCTTGACCAACTTCATCTCCACGCGCGAGCCGATATTCTTGCCCGACATGTTTAAATCCACATTCAAACGAGCCGACAGAGAACGGAACTGCAATTCCTGTTTTTGCATCGAAGAAACAAACTCGTCTAACGCCTTCGTATTCGCTTCGTCCGAGACTCTTGCAGTATAGCTTGTTTTACAGCCATTCAACAGGAACAAGCAAAGAACAAGCCCGCAAAGTGTAATATATATCAAATGCTTTTTCATTTCGCGTCAGGATCTTCTATGTAAATTCCTTTTTCTATCTTTTCATCCAGAATCTTTGATTCTTTTCCCATTTCTTTCGCCTTTTTCCATTGCTCGACAGCTTTTTCTTTATTTCCGGTCATGTAGAGTATATCTCCGTAATGGTCAACCAGCTCAGCACTTTTGTCGTTATCCTTCGACAACGCACTTTCGATATATATTTTCGCCAATGTGTAGTTGCCCTGCATAAAGAAAACCCAAGCATAAGTATCCAGATAAGTCGCATTATCCGGTTCCAGCTTAATGCACAGAGCCGCCATCCGTTCCGCTTTTTTCAAATCGCCTTTGCCTAAGGTCAGGAAGTAGCTGTAATTATTCAGAACGAATACATTGTTCTCATTATATTTAAGGGCATTGTCATATGCCTTGTACATCTCTTCCTTATTCCCCATCTGGTAATAGATATCGCCCATCTGCCCATAGAAGTTCGATATTAACGGCATATTCTCTTTCGGAATAATATTCAACCCCGCCTGATAAGTATCTAAAGCCTTCTGATATTCTTCCTGCTGATAATAGCCGATGCCTAAATAGAAATAATATTCCGGCGCATTAGGAAACAATTCCATACATTTCTCACAAATGCGCACAATCTCTGACACATTCTCGTTCTTCACGGAGACATGGAGCAGTTGCTGCCACGCCGATTCGTTGTCTGGCTTCATTTCCGTTACTAACTGGAATTGGAACTTGGCCTCTTCATCTTTATCCTGAGCCAAAAGCAAGCTGCCGTACATCAGTTTTAACTCTATATCCTCCGGATGCTGCTCCATCAGTACTTCAAATAAGGAATTGGCATTGTCAAGGCCTTGTCTGGTTTGCTGCAAACGTTGGATATAGCGCGAAAGGATGGCTACTTTCATATCTACGTCCAATTCCTGCTTGACCAATGCCTCGCGTATTTCGTTCCCGGCTGCTTCCTTGTCTCCTTTTTCATCATAATAGTTAGCCATTGAGACGATATAACGCGGGTCGGTAGGGTCAATCTCATGTGCTTTCTGATAACAAGCCAGAGCTTTGTCCAAATCCTTATTCTCTAAATACAAATCGCCCATTAAGAGTTGATAACGGGCATTCATGGAATATTCATTCGCCAGCTTTTCAATCTCCATAAAGGCACTGTCCGGTTGGTTGATAGACTGGTAAAGCCTATATTTCTGGAGCGAAAGCGTCTCGTTCATGCCCATACTCGATTCGAGCGCATTATACGCATCTATCGCTTTTCCGATTTCTCCTTCTTGCGTCAGCACATCCGCTAGGTAATAGTTTAATTCCACCTTTTCCGGATATTTCTTCGCCAAGTCTTCGTAGGCTTCAGACGCTTCGCCATACATGCCTAAATTGCGATAAAGCCCGGCGAGCGTGATGCGGTAAACAAAGTTTCCGCTATTATTCTCAACTGCTTTTTTCAGCATCTGTACGGCTATTTGCGGACGGTTTCGCTGGATATAGAACATCGAAAGCTCGAAGAGGGTTGCGGATGAGGTCGAATCTAACTCCAGGCAGTAGGAGAACATATCAAATGCCGCATCGTATTTGCCCGCATTCTTCAGCTTTTCCCCTTCGTAAAAAAAATAATCGAACTTGCGTTGTTGCATAGGTGTCAATTTCTCCGAGCAATCATTCTTTCGGACATCCGTAGCCATTGCCGGAGAGATGCATCCGAGTGTAACCCCTAAACATATGTATTTAAACCATTTTATATACTTGCCATCCATCTTTTTCCCTTTCTGTTTATTTTCCGGTATGCCCGAATCCGCCGGCTCCACGTTCCGTTTCGTTCAATGCTTCTACGGCTTGCCATTCGACTTGCCGGCAGGAGGCGATAACCATTTGGCAAATCCGTTCGCCATCGTTTATAACAAAAGACTCGGAGGAGAGGTTCACCAGTATCACGCCAATTTCTCCGCGATAATCAGCGTCGATGGTTCCCGGCGTATTCAGGAGGGTGATGCCATGCTTCAACGCCAATCCACTCCGGGGACGCATCTGCGCTTCATAGCCATCAGGCAGAGCGATGTAGAGTCCCGTAGGAATCAGCTTCCGTTCCAGCGGTTTGATTTCGACCGGCTCCGAGAGATTCGCACGGATGTCCATGCCTGCCGATTGTGGTGTCGCGTAGGCGGGCAGCGGGTGGTGCGATTTATTGATAATCTGTACCTTCATTGTATAGTATCCTTATAATTAGATAGAACTGTTTATTATGTATTCAGCGCCAATCACCATTGTCTTTTATCAGTTGGACGAGGCGTTCCACAGCTTCCTCTTCGGGAATGTTCTTCAAGACACACACTTTCCCTTTGTAGAGACTAACGCGCTTTACACCTGCTCCGACGTAACCGTAATCGGCATCTGCCATCTCGCCCGGTCCGTTGACAATACACCCCATGACACCTATCTTGAGCCCTTTCAGATGCGAAGTCGCCTCTTTGATACGCGCAATGGTCGTTTGCAAATCGTAGAGCGTACGGCCACAACCGGGACAAGAGATATATTCAGTCTTGCTGATACGTACCTTGGCGGCTTGGAGGATACCGAACATCGTATTGTCGAGCACAGACGCCGAAATTTGTTCGTCGCAGAGCATCACGCCGTCGCCGAATCCGTCTAATAACAATGCACCCAAATCCGCCGCCGATTTCAGTTGTAAGGATTCAATTTCCTTGTCGTCATATTCCCGGCATAAAATGACCGGTACATCTACACCTGCCCGCCAGAGCTTATGCAAAGCCGCTCGTTGCTCGCCTACGCCGTTCAGGTGGCGGGTGCTCAGGATAATCACAGCTGCTTCATCCATTTGCAGAAGCTGCAACATCTCGTCCGTTAAATCCGGATAAGCAAGGCGGATGAACTTCAACGGTGCTTTCGATGCGCGCATCTCTTTCGCCTCGGAGGCGATGAAACAGGGAAAAGCGTTGGGGCGCGGACTCCAGAAGCGGGCATCCACAAGGACACGGAACGTATCCGGCAGGTTATCCGGAATGGTTTGTCCGACGTAGATGTAATCCGGCTGCATGTCGGAGAGGAATTTGAGGTCGCCATTCGAGCGGTCGGAAATGACAATCGGCGGGTTGCCCTGTCCAATGCCCTCCACGATACGCGTCCGGCGGCGTTCGCAGGAAACCGGGTCGTAAGCCGGAGCGGTTTCTCCAATGATGGGCTGATGTCCGCGCCGCTCGAGGATGTAACTCACCAACTTTTGCGCCACGGGAATCTCCGCTTCCGGTGCCTCGCTCAGTGAAACCCGGACGGTATCGCCTATCCCGTCCGCCAGCAAAGCCCCGATGCCCACAGCGCTCTTGATGCGTCCGTCCTCACCATCTCCCGCCTCCGTTACTCCCAAATGCAACGGGTAGTGCATGTCTTCTTTGTCCATCGTCTCGACCAGCAGGTGGACGGTCTTCACCATCACGACCGTGTTCGAGGCTTTGATAGAGATGACGACGTCCGTAAATGCCTCATCCCGGCAGATGCGCAGAAACTCCATGCACGACTCCACCATGCCGCGGGGCGTATCTCCGTAACGGCTCATGATGCGGTCGGAGAGCGAACCGTGATTTACGCCGATGCGTATCGCTGTGTGGTGTGCTTTGCAAATATTCAGGAACGGAACGAACCTGTTGCGTATCTTTTGCAATTCGGCAGCATACTCCTCGTCGGTGTACTCCATGCGACGGAACGTTTTGACGTGATCTACGTAGTTTCCGGGATTGATGCGCACTTTCTCTACCTCGACAGCGGCTGCGTCAGCAGCTTTGGGATTGAAATGGATGTCAGCCACAAGCGGCGTTGTATATCTTTTCTCATTCAGGGCGCGGCGGATATTACCAAGGTTGTGCGCCTCACGCTCACCTTGTGCGGTGAAACGCACATACTCTGCACCGGCATCAATCATGCGGACAGCCTGCGCCACAGCGGCGTCAGTATCCATCGTCGAGACGTTCGCCATCGATTGGATGCGTATCGGATGCACGTCGCCCATCGGCGTATTTCCGATGTGGACGACGGATGATTTGCGGCGGTGATAATTAAAACAATCCATTGTGAGAATGGACAATTGAGAATGGACAATTGGGCGAGATTCGCTTCCTTGTCAACAGTCAATCCTCAACTGTCGGTTTAATTCGTTTTGTATTTATACGTTACCTTAGCCAAGTCTTCGTTGGCTTTTACGATTTTTTTCTTTAAATCTTCCTTGTACTGAGCCAGCTTTGCCTGCAACGAGTCATCGCCAACCGCCAGCATTTGCATCGCGAGGATAGCGGCATTGAGCGAAGCGTTGATGCCTACGGTAGCCACCGGAATTCCGGGAGGCATCTGCACGATGGCGAGGAGTGCATCCATGCCGTCGAGCGTCGAATTGATGGGGACACCTATCACCGGCACAGTCGTCATCGAAGCAATCACGCCGCACAGGTGCGCCGCCATGCCGGCAGCCGCGATAATCACTTTGATGCCCCGCTCTTGGGCGCCTTTGGCAAACTGCTCTACTTCCTGCGGTGTGCGATGGGCGGAGAGGGCGTGCATCTCGAAGGGGATTTCCATCTCGTCAAGGAATTTGGCAGCCTTCTCCATTACGGGCAGGTCGGATGTGCTGCCCATGATGATACTAACTATTGGTTTCATATCTACTTTGCTGATTAATGTAGTTAATGGGAATGGGCAACGGGATTTACCCGTCGGAGGTCTGCCGAAACATTTTGGCCATCCGCTGCCCAATTCCAAAATTAGTGATGAATCGTTTTCTCATATTCAGCCGCGTCGAGCAGGTCGTCCAGCTCGCTCGGGTCGGCAACGGAGACCTTGATAATCCAGCCTTTACCGTATGCGTCCTCGTTAACCAGTTGCGGAGCGTCCTCCAGCTCGGGATTGGCCTCTAAAACTTCGCCGGAAACCGGCATAAAAAGGTCTGACACGGTCTTCACGGCCTCGATTGTTCCGAAAACCTCCTCTTTCGCAAGAGTTTCTCCCTCAGTTGTAATGTCTAAATAAACAATTTCGCCTAATTCGCCCTGGGCATAATCCGTGATGCCCACGTAGGCAACCTCGCCTTCCACGCGAATCCACTCGTGGTCTTTTGTGTACTTTAAATTCGTAGGAAAATTCATATCTCTGTGTTTTTAAATGAAAAAATAGAAGTGACTCAATAATGCAAAAACATAAATAGTTGTAAAACCCAGCCCGAATCCGACGTAAACCTGCGCCGGCGTGTGCCGTCCAAGTATCAGTCGCGACGAACCGAGCAATCCCGCCGCGGCGAAACCGAGGATAAATCCCCAATAAGGGTTCATGAAATAGACGTGCGAGATTCCCATCAAGCCGCCCAATATTCCCCCGATGCCGATCATATGCGCACTGATCTTCCAGAAGAAATTGATGCACATCGCGATCAACATCGTAATCGCCGTGCCGAATACCGTCGCCAAAATCCAAAACGGCATCAGCATCCTCGACAGATACAGGGCGCAAGCCACCACCGAAGCGATGTATATCAGGTAAGGCATGGTGCGGTCGGCCTTTTTCGTCAAGTCATAATCCCCCTGCCGGCCTATTTTAATCATCATGAAGATGCACAAAGCCGGGACGAAAGCCGTCATCATGAAAGTACACGTAAGAATCTTCATCTTCAACGGCGCGGGGAAAATCGCCAAGCTGGTATAAGTAAGAGCGATATATATGCCGTATGTAATCATCAACAACGGATGAAAAACGACGGATAATATGTGTGCTGCAAATCTCATGAAACGGCTGATTTAGATTTCTTTTCTGAGCCGGGCAACCGGAATACCCAAATTCTCACGGTATTTGGCCACCGTCCGACGGGCAATCACATATCCCTTTTCCTTCAAGATATTCGACAGTTCCTCATCCGTCAGCGGCTTGCGTTTATCCTCCGCATCGATATGCTCTTTCATGATTTTCTTGACTTCGCGCGTCGAGATTTCCTCGCCGCTGTCGGTCTGCATGGATTCCGAGAAGAAATATTTCAACGGATAGATGCCGAAGTTGGTTTGCACATACTTGCTGTTGCTGACCCTCGATATGGTCGAAATGTCGAAGCCCGTTTTTTCCGCTACATCTTTCAGAATCATCGGGCGGAGCGTGGATTCATCACCGGTAAGGAAAAATTCACGTTGCAATTGAATGATTGCCTCCATCGTGCGCATCAAGGTATCTTGCCGTTGCTTTACGGCATCGATAAACCATTGTGCAGCATCCAGTTTCTGCTTGACAAACTGTACAGCATTTCGGCGCTCGGCAGTCTGATTCGCTTTGTTGCCCGTATAATCCCGAAACATATCCTGATATTCCTTGTTGACGCGCAAGTCAGGGATGCCGCGGTTATTCATCGACAAGGTGATTTCCCCGTTATTGGAATCGACAATAAAATCCGGAATGATTTGGCTCATCGCACTCTCCATCGTACTTCCCCACGCATTGCCAGGCTTCGGACTCAACAAAGTGATTTCACGAACTGCCCGTTTCAAGGTTTCCTCAGAAATATTCAGTCCGCGCAGAATCTTCTCGTAATGCTTCCGACTGAAGTCCTCAAAGTAATTTTGGAGAATCAGAATAGCGATATGCGTTTCTGGTGTCTGTTCTTTCTTTTGCAATTGAAGGCACAAGCATTCCTGTAAGTTCTGCGCCCCTACGCCAGTCGGCTCAAAATCCTGAATGATTTTCAAGATGTCCTCCACATCTTTCTCAGTAATATCTATTCCTGTCTGAAACATCAAATCATCGGCAATGGAGGTTAAGTCACGTCTTAAATAACCGTCATCGTCGATATTTCCAATAATGTATTCTGCAATTTTCATTTCTTTCTCCGGCAGATTCCGAAATCCAAGTTGTTGCAACAGAAACTCATTCAGCGATTCGCTTACAGAGAAAGGGATATCTTCTTTTTTTATCGTTTTTTCCCGTATCTCTTGTAATTTATAGTCCGGAATATCATCTTCAGTAAGGTAGTCACCCAAAGAAAGGTCAACGTCATTGTCATCATCTTCTGGTATTGAATCAGAACTGCTATCCGTATCATCATCGTTTAGATCGAAATCATCCGATACTTCTTTTCCCTCCTCTAATGCCGGATTTTCTTCCAGTTCATGCTTTACTTTCTCTTCCAACTCAATAGCAGGGAGCTCCAGCAGTCGAATAACCTGAATTTGCTGTGGAGAAAGTTTTTGTTGTAATTGTTGCCGTAACTGTTGCTTTAACATTTCTATTCAATGTATCCGTTTATGAGTATGCAAATATAGCCTTTTTTGTTTAAGTATATGTAGGGGAATAAGCGAATTAAGTTTAAACAACATTAGCCTCGATATCTACAAGCAAAATATCGAGGCTAATAGTATTTATATCGTACGGCTTTGGTCGAAAGGTTTATACCGGCGTAATGCCACGCTCGGCTAACAGTTGTAAACTTAAATCCTTTAGTTTGAATTTCTGAATCTTTCCGCTGCCGGTCATTGGGAAATTATCAACAAAGAAAATGTATTTCGGAATTTTATGGCGGGCAATTTTGCCACGACAAAAATCTCGTACAACCTCTTCGGTCATGGTTACGCCTTCTTGCAGAATGATAAAAGCGCCAACCTCTTCACCATATTTCTTTGATGGGACAGCAGCCACTTGTACATCTTTAATCCCCGGCAGATGGTAGAGAAACTCTTCCAGTTCACGCGGGTAGATATTTTCACCTCCACGGATAATCATATCTTTGATGCGACCGGTAATGCGATAATATCCTTTTTCATCTTTAATTCCTAAATCACCGCTATGAAGAAAACCATTTTTGTCGATAACCTCTTCCGTCGCTTTCGGATTCTTGTAATAACCTTTCATCACGAGGTAGCCCCGACAACACATTTCTCCTTGTTCACCAATGGCGCATTCTTTACCTGTTTCTGGGTTTAATACCTTTACTTCGGTAAATGGATATTCTTTTCCTACCGTCGTGCAACGTTCTTCGAATGGATCATCTAATACGGTATGTGTCATACCCGGCGAACTTTCCGTCAAACCATAAACACTGGTGATATGTGTAATATGCATCTTCTCCGTTACGGCACGCATCAATTCGATAGGACATAATGAACCCGCCATGATACCAGTCCGAAGTGAGGTCAGGTCAAACATTGAGAACATGGGATGGTTAAGTTCCGCGATGAACATTGTCGGTACGCCATACAAAGCCGTACAGCGTTCTTTATGGACAGAAGCCAATACAACTAACGGGTCAAATTTCTCTACCATTACTTGTGTACAGCCATGTGTCAGAACAGCCATTGTTGCTAACACAACTCCAAAACAATGAAACAGTGGCACGCAGCAGCAGAGCTTGTCCTCTGGTGTATAGGCCATACCTTCGCCGGTAAAATAACCGTTGTTGGTAATATTGTGATGCGTCAGCATAACGCCTTTAGGAAATCCAGTAGTGCCTGACGTGTATTGCATATTAACCACATCTTGTGACTTCACTTGTGCTTTAGCCTCTTCAAGCTTCTCGTCACTGATGTTTTGTCCTAATAATAACAATTCCGGAGTATTATACATGCCACGAAATTTCTCCTGACCGATGTAGACCACATTTCTCAGTACAGGAAAACGGGGGCTTTTTAAATAGCCTCGCTGTGATTCTTTCAATTCTGGCAACATCGTATAAACCATATCAATGTAACTGCCATCGAATACTCCGTCTGTAATACATAGGGTATGAATATCTGCATTTTCTACCAGATATTCTAATTCGTTCTGTTTGTAATTCGTATTGATAGTAACAGCGACTGCACCTATTTTTGCACATGCATACAGGAAAGTCAACCAGTCGGGTACGTTGGTTGCCCAAATGCCGACGTGTGTGCCATGTTCTACACCGATAGCCATCAGGCCTTTCGACATGCAATCTACACGGTAGTTAAACTCCTTCCATGTAAAACGTAGGTCTCGGTCTGAATACACCAAATATTCTTTGTCCGGCTGGCATTCTGTCCAATATTCCAGCCATTGGCCTATGGTTTTATTTTGTAATTGTAACATAAACTTCTTTTTTGCAATGAATAAAATCTTGAATGATCAGAAGAAACTCTTTTTGAGACTATTTAGGTGTAAACAACAGTAAATTCATGGTATATTGCACATTAATAAGGTGTATAGATTATTCCCAAAATGCGCGCAGAAGCCTCAGGAGCGGCATGCACATGATGCGCCACAATAGAATCATAATAAATGCTGTCTCCCGTTTCTAACTGATAGGTATTTTTCCCGTAAACTACTTCCACCTTACCTTCCAGTACATATATAAACTCTTCTCCTTCATGCGAAGAGCATATAAACTCTTCTCCTTCGTTAGTAGGAGCAACGTCAATGATGAAAGGCTCCATGTGGCGACCGGATTTATCACCGGCCAATGCGTAGTAACTCATGTGCTTACGACCTTCTGTATTATTATTAGTGAAACTAATCCCATCTCCAGCCAAATCATCCTTGCGGCAGACGACAGGACCTAACTCAGAATGGTCGTCAAGAAAAGTACCAAGTCGTACACCTAACACACGTGCTATCTTAATCAGCGGTGCTAACGATGGGAAATCCACATTGCTTTCGATGCGTTGGATTTGTTCAATACTCAGACCGGAACGTTCAACCACATCCTCAATTGTCAATTGCTTAGATACACGAATTTTTTGGATTTTGGATCCGATATTTTTATTGTCATTCATAATATATATCTTTGATTTAGGCAAAGATAGTCTTTTTTGTTTTATGTACAAATCCCACATTGCAATTAACGTGAGTTCGATTTAGGAAAGCAGATTACGACAGGAGAACGGTTCCCTG
>CAZOKT010000055.1:0-11949 GCA_964580505.1 uncultured Parabacteroides sp.
CATCTTATGTCGAACTCACGTTAATTTAGCAGAATAGTACAAAGGATGGATGCAAATAAAACTTAGGTATATTGGGATTCCTATCAATGTCCAACTACAAAAAAAATAAGGAACCATCCACCTTTAAGGCTTGGGGTTCCTTTTTGTTGACGAATTGAAAATTTATTTAACTGAGAATTTATAAATACACTCGCTTGTATAAGTTTGACCGGGTTCAAGGACTACACTCGGAAAATCTGGATGGTTGGGAGAATCGGGATAATGTTGTGATTCCAGACAGATCGCTCCACGTCTTGGATAAACTGCGTCCTGCTTTCCGTTTTCTTTTTCAGCCATCATGTTTCCGCAATAAATTTGCAAGCCCGGCTCGCAGGTGTAAACTTCCATCTGCACACCGCTGGTTGGAGCATAAACCGTAGCTGCCACTTGCTTAATATCTCCGTTCGTATTCAGCACCCAATTATGGTCGTAGCCGCCAGCTTTTGCCAGCTGCTCAAAGTCTCCGTCGATGCGGTCTCCTATCGTGATAGGCTGACGCAAGTCCATTGGCGTGCCCTCTACCGGAGCAATTCCAGTTGGGATAAATAGCTCGTTGACGGGAGTGTATTGATCAGCATTGATAGAAAGCTGATGATCCATAATCGTCGAGCCTGGCACACCCGAAAGGTTAAAGTAGCTATGATGCGTCAGATTGACTACTGTCTTTTTATCGGTCGTGGCCTCATATCGGATGTCCATCGCATTGTCATCCGTTAGAGTATAAATAACCTTCACATTCAAGTTTCCTGGAAATCCCGCTTCACCGTCCGGAGAGAGGTAAGTCAGTTCGAGCGCGTTCCCACCCAACGGCTTGGCATCCCATACTTGTCGGTCGAATCCGTTCGGTCCTCCATGCAGGCAGTTCGTATTATCGTTCTGCGGAAGCGTATATTCCGTGCCGTCCAATGTAAACTTCGCATTGGCGATGCGGTTTCCATAACGCCCGATCAACGCACCGAAGTTGCCCGAACTTGCCATGTAATCCTCCAATTTGTCATATCCCAGCACGACATCAATCATATTGCCGTTCTTATCGGGCACCATCATTGATACCCATCGGCCTCCCCAATTCGTAATGCAAGCCTCTGCTCCCTTAGCGTTCTTCAACACATATAGAGCGATTGGTTTGCCATTCACTTCAGACACGAAGTCTTCTTTGTTCAACCCCGAAAGGGTCGTAGTTGCTTCTTCCTGCTGCTTAGGAGCGCAAGACAACATAAGGCACATTGCCATAGCTGCCATACTTAGTCTCTTTACCATAACGATTATTTATTAGAACATATTAATTCTGAATGCAAATATAATCATTCTGAGGAAAAATGTAAAATATTCTTGCTTTTAACGCCGAAAATAGAATGATTTAAAATTCATTATAGTTCCGAAGGTTTATGCCTAATATTGGGGGCGGTTTTCGTTTGTATTCGCCGAACTGTAAAGAGGCCAATTTTCTATTGTCTCTGCCATTCTTCTGTGAGCTGCTCAATATCTTATTTTTTTGTATTATTTTTGCAAAACTAATCAATGAAGGATATGACAATACAACAAGAGGACATAACGAATGCTTGTCAAGTTCTGCGGACAGGGGGGCTGATTTTGTATCCGACAGATACCATCTGGGGCATCGGATGTGATGCAACGAACGAAGATGCGGTGCGCAGGGTTTATGAACTGAAAAAACGTGTAGACAACAAAGCCATGCTGGTATTGGTAGATAATGCGGCTAAGTTGGAGACTTACGTAGAAGAGGTTCCAGGCATAGCGTGGGATTTGATAGGGGTAACCGATAAGCCTCTTACAATCATCTATCCGAAGGGAAAGAACTTAGCTGCTAACCTGCTAAGTGAAGATGGTAGCGTCGGTATTCGTGTCTCGCAAGAGAGCTTCTCTCAGAAGCTATGCTTCCAATTCCGCAAGCCGCTGGTTTCTACCTCTGCAAATGTGAGTGGTGAACCTTCTCCGGCTAATTTCAGCGAGATATCCGACACGATAAAACAAGGGGTGGATTACATCGTCCGTTATCGGCAGGATGACCGGAGCAAGGCGATGCCTTCAAGTATCATCAAGTTAGGAAGCGGAGGACTGTTTCAGATAATCCGTTAAGGTATATGAGCAGATACAGACAAATAGGAAAATACATCCTTGCCGATTTCTTTACGGCTGCACTTGCCTGGCTGCTGTTCAATATATGTAGGTATGTGGATTTGGTTGTTTATGAATCCTGCGATACCTTGGGTGAGTTCCTTTGCTATCCGCAGGTCTTGACAGGGCAAATCTGCATTCCTTTTTTCTGGCTGATTATCTATTATTTCTCTGGTTATTACAATTTGCCTTTGTCCCGTAATCGGATAGGCGAGTTATGGCAGACGCTGACGGCTTCAATTATTGGCGTCATACTGATATTCTTCGGATTGGTGTTAGACGAGATTCCACGTTCATACCATATATATTATCATTTTTTGTTCAAGATGTTCTGTTTTCATTTCGGATTGACTTATCTGTGTCGTCATTGTCTAACGACCCGTTATCTAAAGGATGTGAAAGAAGGAAAGTACGCGCGGAGGGTCATGCTGTTGGGAATAGACGCACGGGCACGGCAGATAGGCGAGGAGTTGGAACGTATAGGCTATCGCATAGTAGGCTTTGTCCGAGTGGATGAAGCAGAGCGTAGTGCCGTACCTGAGAATCGTCGGATAGGGAAGAATGCCGCAGACCTTCCCCATCTGTTGCAGCAGTATCCCGTAGATGAGTTGGTTGTTGCGACGGAGGTGCTGGACGGGGCGGCGATGTCTCAATTCCTTTATACCCTTTGCCGTTACAAGAAACCGATAAAAGTATGGATAGACAAACGTGCCGTTCCTTTCTCCAAAGTACGTTCCGGGACAATCGGCGGAGTTCCTTTGGCAGATATTACCGAGAATAACTTCTCTCCGGCGGGTAAAAACATCAAGCTTTGCTTTGATAAAGTAGTATCGGTCTGCGTATTGCTGTTCTTGTCTCCGGTCTATTTATATATAGCATGGCGGGTAAAGCGCGATTCTTCTGGACCGGTTATCTATAAGCAGGAACGCATCGGGTATCGGGGATGTCCTTTTCTGATTTATAAATTCCACACAATGTACACCTCGGCTGAAGACGAAGGGCCGATGCTTGCCCGTGAAGATGACCGGCGCGTTACCCCGTTCGGCGCTTTTCTCCGGAAATACCGCTTGGATGAGCTCCCGCAGTTTTGGAACGTGCTGAAAGGGGATATGTCATTGGTCGGACCGAGGCCGGAGCGGAAATATTTTATCGACCAGATTGTCCGACATGCGCCTTACTACTATCTGTTGCACAACGTACGGCCGGGCATCACCTCCTTGGGAATGGTGAAGTATGGTTATGCCGGGAGCATTGAGCAGATGTTGAGGCGTTTGGAGTACGATATTATCTATTACGAGAATATGTCATTGGCTTTGGATTTCGCTATCTTGGCGTACACTATCCGGACAGTGATAATGAGAAAAGGAGTATAAAATGAAAAGAACGAAAGACCTTTTTTATAAGTTTCAGCTGTGGCGCAGCAATACAATCAAAGAGAGACATTTCGTTTTGATTGTCAGTTTTCTGGTTGGCATCTGTACGGCGGCATCGGCTATTGTCCTGAAGAACCTCATCCACGGGATACAGCATCTTTTATCCGTAAATTTTGCTGCTGAGCAAGTAAACTATCTCTATTTGCTTTATCCGGTAGTGGGGATTTTGCTGTCGGGGCTGTTTGTGAAGTACGTGGTGCGTGATGACATCAGTCACGGGGTAACGAAAATCTTGTACGCCATCTCCCAGCGGAAGAGCCGCATCAAGCCGCATAACATGTGGAGCTCCATCTTGGCAAGTTCGGTAACTATCGGCTTCGGCGGGTCGGTCGGCGCGGAGGCTCCTATCGTTTTGACCGGCGCGGCGATTGGTTCCAACCTCGGGAGGTTCTTCCGCATGGAACAGAAGACGTTGATGCTGCTGGTGGGGTGCGGCGCAGCAGGGGCGATAGCGGGAATCTTCAAAGCGCCGATTGCCGGACTGGTGTTTGTGATTGAGGTTTTGATGCTCGACCTCACGATGACCTCCGTGCTCCCGCTTCTGATTACGTCGGTCACGGCCGCCACCGTCTCATACATCTTCACGGGGACGGAGGCGATGTTCCACTTTGTGCAGACCGAGCAGTTCATCATCGAGCGCATCCCTTACGTGATCCTGTTGGGCATTTTCTGCGGGCTGGTGTCTCTCTACTTCACGCGGGTGATGAACTGGATAGAGGGACAGTATAGGCGATTCGGGACGACCTATTGGCGCAAGTTCGCGATGGGCGGCACGATGCTGAGCCTCCTCATTTTCTTCTTCCCGCCGCTCTACGGCGAGGGGTACGACACGATTGGCTCGTTGCTGAATGGGCAGTTTGTCGGGCTGATGGACAACAGCATGTTTTACTCGCTCAACGATTCCTATTTCGGCATCGTTTTCTTCTTGGGATTGATTCTTCTGATGAAAGTATTCGCTTCGAGCGCAACGAACGGGGGCGGCGGATGCGGCGGTATATTCGCGCCGAGTCTGTATTTGGGCTGCATTGCCGGGTTTATCTTCGCCCACACATCGAATTACATCTCGTACACCATGTATCTTTCGGAAAAGAACTTCGCGCTGCTTGGCATGGCGGGCGTGATGTCTGGCGTGATGCATGCGCCGCTCACCGGCGTGTTCCTGATTGCGGAACTGACAGGTGGTTACGACCTTTTCCTGCCGCTGATGATTGTCTCCATCGTTTCTTACCTCACGATTATGATGTTCGAGCCGCACAGCATCTATTCGATGCGCCTTGCGCAGAAGGGAGAGCTGCTGACGCACCATAAAGACAAGGCGGTGCTTACGCTGCTCAATGCCGACAGCATCATCGAGCGCGATTTTCAGTCCGTCTCGCCCGATATGAACTTGGGCGACATGGTGAAAGTCTTCGCCCGAAGTAGTCGCAACATGTTTCCGGTGGTCAACGAGCGCGGCATCTTGTTGGGCATCGTCATGCTGGACAATATCCGCAACATCATGTTCCGCCCCGAGCTTTACAATCGCTTCCGCGTCTCGAAATTCATGGTTTCCGCGCCAGCCAAAATCGTGGTAAACACGCCGATGGACCAGATTATGAAGATTTTTGACGACACGAAGGCGTGGAACCTCCCTGTCGTCGATAACGAGGGGCGTTACGTGGGCTTTATGTCGAAGTCCAAGATATTCAACTCCTATCGCGAGGTTTTGGTAGAGAATTTCTCCGGAGATTAGCCTACGCATCGGCTTCATAAAATAACCTGCGGCAGAAGGCGGGAGGGGTTCCTATGCGCGCTGGCTTGTCGCAGAATTTCGAGACGTTTTCACTGCGTTGCTTTCCATTGCTTCCAACTTTTCGAGCTGCTTTCTCAAAGCGCCTGTCAGCCCAAATTTACTACATGCTTCCGTGTTTCACATTTTATGCGTAACTTTGCCGATGCAGCATAAAAAGAAGAACAACGGTATGAAAGAAAGCGAATTGGTGTTCGGGATTCGTGCGGTCATCGAAGCCGTGCAGGCCGACAAGGAAATTGATAAGATTTTAATTAAACGTGACTTGCAAAGCGAGCTGGCGAAGGAGCTGTTCGAGGTACTGCGTGGGAGGGGGATATCGGTGCAGCGTGTTCCGCAGGAGAGACTCGACCGTTACACGCGCAAGAACCATCAGGGTGTAATCGCGTTCGTCTCAGCGGTGGCATACCAGCATCTGGAAGACATCGTTCCCATGATATACGAAGAGGGACGCGACCCGTTCATCGTGCTGCTGGACGGCATCACGGATGTGAGGAACTTTGGCGCCATCGCTCGGACTTGCGAGTGTGCCGGCGTGGACGCGATTGTGATACCGTCGAAGGGGAGCGTGTCGGTGAATGCCGACGCCATCAAGACTTCGGCAGGCGCGCTGCACGTGTTGCCCGTGTGCAAGGAAAAAAGCATCAACGGGGCGATACGTTTCCTCCAGCAATGCGGCGTGAAGGTGTTTGCGGCAACGGAAAAGGCCGCGGAACTCTACACGGCGGTGCGCTACGAGGGTCCGACGGCCATCGTGATGGGCGCGGAGGATACCGGCATCTCTCCGGAGAACCTGCGCATCTGCGACGGAATGCTGAAGATTCCGCAGTTCGGCACGATTGGCTCGCTTAACGTTTCTGTGGCGACATCCATCCTGATTTACGAGGTGGTGCGCCAGCGGATGAACCGGGAGAAGGACTCATTTTAAATAAATATGATGATGAAGAAGGTAATTACAACAAAAAATGCGCCTGCGGCCATCGGCCCTTACAGTCAGGCGATTCAGGTAGGGAATATGCTGTTCGCATCGGGACAGTTGGGATTGAATCCGGAGACAGGCAATTTCCCCGACGGCGGCGTGAAGGCACAGGCAGAGCAGTCGTTCAAGAATGTGATGGCTATTCTGGACGCGGCAGGTTTCGTGATAGAAGACATCGTAAAGACTACGGTCTTTTTAGCCGACATGGCAGACTTTGCCACCGTAAACGAGGTGTATGCAGCGCAGTTCAGCGGAGATTTCCCGGCTCGTTCGGCAGTAGCCGTCAAGACATTGCCGAAGAATGCCCTTGTTGAGGTAGAATTTATTGCGGTAAAGGAATAAGGCAGAAGAAAACAGCCTTTCTTTGAAAAGAAGCAGACCCCATTCATTTACAATTGACAATGAATGGGGTCTGCTTTTATTGTGGATTAGAAGCTGTACGATATGCCGATGGCAGGCATCAAAGCGTAAGCATTATAATGTCCCGAAAAAGTACGGGTGTTTCCCAGTAAATCGGTGTCGGTATAGGAGCCGTCTCGGGCAATACCCTGTACGTAAGAGAAAGCGAAGTCGACAGACAGGCTCTCGATCGGTCGGAAACTGAATCCGGCAGTGATGCCCAGCTTATTCATGCTCGGTGTTTCCGGATTCAGGAAGTCATCCTTCACGGGCGTCTCGTCGAAATAAGCTCCGAAGCGGATATCCAAGCGATCGGTGGTGGCATACTGTGCGCCCAGCCTGTAAATGCGGGTGTTCTGGTATTCTTTGGCAGCGGAAATGTTGTATTGCCCCAGCTCTGCATCCGGATGGAAGTACACGTCCAGCGAATTATAAGCATTCCAACCAACGAACTGCACTTCTCCCGAAACAGTCCAGCGCTGCGTAGGCCGGTAGGTAACAGCTACGTTCCAGTTGTCCGGCAGCGGAAGTTCGGCCGAGAAAGTACCGCTCTCCAACGGGGGAACGTTGATTCCGTCCGGCAATCCTTCTATGCCCATCTGCTGTGCCATATTAATCAAGCTGTTTATTTCCTGCAATACACCCTCGAAGTGTTCACGATTGGCATAGCGCAACTGGATGTCTCCCTCTTTTACCTTAGCCGTTACCTTCGAACGGTAAGACAGCCCCACAGTCCATTTGTCGTTGATGTCATACATTGCGCCCACATTGAACCCGAAACGTGTTTGGGAAGTTCCTTCCAACGATACCGAAGCCGCTGAAGTCTCTTCGTAGCGTGACAACTCCTGCATGATAGGTTCAATCATGGGTTGAATCAATTCTTGCATATTTTCAGGGATGGCATTAATCATGTTTTCTCCTACACTCGTCATGGAGCCTGGACCGATCAAGGCGCGGTCTAACGAAATATTCCCAAACATCACCATCAGACCTGCTCCGATACTCAAATTGTCCGTAATCTTCCAAGCGATAGTAGGCTGGAAGTTAAACGCTTTCAAGGCAATCTCCTGCACTAGATGGGCGCCCTGCCAGTCGTTCCCCCAGTTGATGCTGCTCCCGTACGGAGTATTCAGTGAAATACCGGCCGAAAGGTTGTCATAAATTTTGAAACCGGCATAGATGTAGAGAGGTGTGCTCGGTGTATTGTCGGTTTCGGCGGTATAACTGCTGTTTGTGTACTTGGCATGTGCAAACACTCCTGATACGCCGGCCGATAAATCAATCGTTTTGTCCATAAATGCTAATCCCGCAGGATTGAAGTGCATACTCTCCGCTCCCAATTTCAGGGCAGCACCGACGTGCCCCATTCCGGCTTGCTTCGTACTTTGTGCATTTACTTGAAATCCTTCGGCTGCTGCATAAAAAGGCAGTGCCGATAAACACGCTAATGCGATAGCTTTCTTCATAAAATTATTTTATAAGTGAATAATTAAAACTTGCCCACTGGCATAAATGATTGCAAAGATAGGTTTCTTTTCCGAATAATTACAGAAAATAGTGGGCTTATTTATTGACGGAATATTTCTTTGCCAATCCGCCTTCAGAGGTCTCTTTGTAAAGGCTGGGCAAGTCTTTGCCTGTTTGCTTCATCACCTCGACGACTTGGTCAAAACTGACCCGATGCCGGCCATCGGAGAAATTAGAGAAAGTATTCGCATCCAGTGCACGTGCCGCCGCAAAAGCATTCCGTTCGATGCATGGAATCTGCACTAAACCGCAGACAGGGTCACAAGTCAAACCTAAATGGTGCTCCAATCCCATTTCGGCGGCATATTCGATTTGTGCCGGTGTTCCACCAAAAAGCTGGCTGGCTGCAGCTGCAGCCATTGCACAAGCTACGCCAACCTCCCCCTGACAGCCTACTTCTGCTCCCGAAACGGAAGCATTGGTACGCACTACGTTCCCAAACAATCCAGCCGTAGCCAAGGCACGCAGAATGCGTGAATCGCGGAATTCACGCGTCTCTTTCAAGTGATACAATACAGCAGGCATAACGCCGCATGAACCACAGGTTGGTGCCGTAACAATTTTTCCACCACATGCGTTCTCCTCTGAAACAGCTAAAGCATAAGCATAGACCAGACCTCGGCTCTTTATACTGCTGCCATAGCCTCGTGCCCGAATCATGTAGTCTGAAGCTTTGCGACGAATACCTAATCCGCCGGGCAAAATCCCTTCTGATTCCAATCCCCGATGAACAGCTTCTTGCATAACATTCCAAACGTTATCCAAATAATCCCAGATCTCTTTACCTTCACATTGCTCTACATATTCCCAATAAGAGTATCCTGTTTGTTCGCACCATGTTTGAATTTCTCGGATAGAGTTCATCTCATAGACCTGTGTTGCGGTTTGTTCGTTGTAGGTTTCATTGGCCAATATACCTCCACCAATACTATAAATAGTCCATGCACCCAATTTCTTTCCTTTCGCATTGAACGCTTCGAACAACATGCCGTTCGGATGGAAAGGAAGGAAAACTTTTGGTTTCCAGATGATAGAAGTTGGTGCCGTAGGAGCGAGCACATTCAAGATGGCTTTATCTGTCATGTGTCCTTTTCCGGTTGCTGCAAGACTGCCATATAATGTTACATCAAACCTCGCCGCATCCGGATGCTTTTTCAAGAACATTTGTGCAGCACGCATGGGGCCCATCGTATGACTGCTGGACGGACCATGTCCAACTCGAAATATTTGTTTAATAGATTCCATTATAATTCTTGGTGATTATAATTCAATTCCGCAATGTTCTCGTAGGTAATTCTCTGTGTCTTTCCAAAGTAAGTCCATTTGCGGATGATTCAAATACTTTTCAGCCAACTCCCTCTCTTTGCATGAGGCAAACATCTTTCCTGTAGTACCCGTAGGCAATTCATTTAAAAGCAGATGAATAGCTGTTGCAGCTCCTTGTTTGGGCGTGCGAATGAAAGGACGATAAAAGATGTCAGTCAGTGGGTCGAACCACATGTGCATCCGGATTATTTCGGTAGAGACGATTCCGGGGTCAGCTGCATTTACGATAATACCACGCTCTTGTACTTCCTTCGCCAAGTGCCGGACGAAGAGCCAGAATGCCAGTTTCGTATTGCTATAAATCGGAATCCGCCAGAAATTGCCCCGCTTTCCATGGGTAAAGAACTCAGGTGTTATCTTGCCGATGGCATACGTGCAGGATACCATACAGACAATACGCGAACCTTCGCCCATCAAAGGCAATAACAAGCGTGACAACAAATAGGGTGCGACATAGTTAACCGCTACCGTACGTTCTAATCCGTCGGGAGTTTGCTGGAAATGTGTACACATGGTTCCGGCATTATTCATCAGTAATTGGATAGGAATATTATCGTCGAGTAGGTTCTCTGCGACACGCTTGACATCTGCCATCACGGATAAATCTACTTGCAGGACACTAATCTGTGTGTTACCTGTCTCTTGTATAATCCGATTGCGGCAGGCTTTTCCGGATAGGGCATCATAACAAAGCATCACTACTTCGTAGCCGGATGCAGCAACGGACTTCGTGATTTCCGAACCCATTCCGCCATCAGCTCCAGTGATTATAGCACGACCTTTCATCCTTTTGCCTCCTTCTCTAAAAGTTCTATTTCATGTTGCAACGAATCGGGAAGTTTATATCTCAGATGCTTATGGCAGGCCATATCCAACGTGTACATTCGGGCGATGCAGTAATTGCTATGCCCGCAATCGCAACAATAATCTTCTTCTTCCTTCATGCGGTTGACGAAGTCTGGTGTATTCAGTAAGGCGCGTCCCATCTGCACGAATGGAAAGCCCAAATTAAGCACCTCTTCAATCTTTGCTCTTGATACTAGTCCTCCGACATATACCAGAGGAATATCTTTTATCTCGTTTTTAAACTTCAACGCATCATCCAAAAAATAAGCCTCCTTGAAGGGCAAGGTTGGAATCATCAGGCGACCTACCATGCGTACTCCCCATTTCAGCCACCAACTGGTCATATAGTAGGTCATGCTTTTAATCGGCATGGCGCCACGCATAACGTACATTGGTGCTTTACTGACGAATCCTCCGCTCAGCACCAATGCATGTGCACCGTCCTCTTTTAAGCGTTGTGCGACTTGTAAAGCTTCATCTATTTCCATTCCGCCTTTAAATCCGTCGCGCATATTCATCTTAACTAATACGGCCATATCTCCTTTGGCGGCTTTCATCACTTCATCCATCACCATATCCATGAAACGCATTCGGTTCTCTAAAGAGCCGCCATATTCATCATGCCGATGATTAGTATAGGGAGAGAGAAACTGACTAATCAGGTAGCCATGTCCTGCATGGATTTCTACGGCATCAAATCCGCATTCACGAGCTAAGTTTACAGCTTTACCATACTCCTTTGCCATAACGGGAAGTTCATCTTTCCGCAATCCGCGTACGAAAGTAGGCGAGTAGAGGTTGAAGCCTGTAGAAGCACCGACAGGCGTTTGTCCACAGATGCTCCGGTGCGACATATTCCCGCAATGACCTAACTGGATGCTTGCCGCTGCACCAGCTTTGTGTATCTCGTCGGTAATCAATTGCATTCCAGCTATTATCTCCGGACGCATCCATAATTGCCGATCGAATGATAAGCCGCTTTGAGTTACGGCAGCATAAGCAACGGTGGTCATGCCGACGCCTCCTTCGGCTACAGATTTATGATAATCCAATAATTCTTGAGTAGGGGAGTTGCCGGGACACATACTTTCGAAAGCAGCCGAGCGTATAGTCCGGTTCCGTATCGTAAGTGGTCCGATTTTTCCGCTTGTAAATAAGGGAGATTTCATTTCTTACTATTATGTTAATAATTAATTTTCTATATATCAATTTATTACTAAATGAATGAAGATTATTTGCAACTTTCTTGTTTTTTCAAATTATACATTTGCGAACAAAAATACATATAATAATCGACGCCGTCCTCAATTTCCAAGAAAAATGTCTATAGATTAATATATGGTTCACCCCCCCCCTCATGTGGATCTAATATGTCGAGTAGGTCGAAGCTGTTTCAAAATAAGATTTGAGATGGCCTCTTATCCGAGGAGGTCTCATGGACGTGCGGATTAGTTAGTTATGTCATTTTTGTT
>CAZOKT010000056.1:0-11906 GCA_964580505.1 uncultured Parabacteroides sp.
TACGATAATAATCTTTTTACCATTTCCGAAATGGCACGCCCTTCTACTTTCCCTACCAAAGCTTTAGAAGCGATCCCCATCACTTTTCCCATTTCTTTAACAGATGTAGCTCCTACTTCTGTAATGATTTTCTTTACTTCAATCTCTAATTCTTCCGGTGACAATTGTTTGGGTAAATATTTTTCCAGGACAACAATCTGAGCCAATTCTGCATCTGCCAAATCCTTTCGACCTTGTTGTACATAGATTTCCATCGCATCTTTTCCCTGTTTTACTAATTTCTGTAATAATTTCAATGCATCCGCATCGGTTAATGTGTCATTAGCTCCCGGGGCAGTCTTTGCTTCAAGAAATACTTTCTTTACGTTTCTTAGCGTTTCGAGGGCAACTTTATCTTTTGCCTTCATTGCATTTTTTATGTCTTCACTGACTTTTTCGAATAAATCCATAATAATATAATTAAATCTCTTTTTAAAAACGAATTATCGGAACATCATTATTGTTTGGTTTCTTAGTAGAAATATCGTTTGTATTAGCAGAGCCAAAAGAGGAGGCTTCATTTGTTATTTCAAAACCTTCTCCTTTACGCAACTGATTAATTTTACGGATATCTCGGTTATAGGTAGGCATATCTTCCAACTGGACAATCAATGTATCATCATCTAATTCTTCAGCTGTTAAGACGACTACTTCTACTTGGGTATGTTTTGGTTTATAACCATATTTATCCATCAACTTCTTTTCTTCTTCCTCTCGTGCATGTTTCTCTGCTTCACGACGCAGTTCTTCTTCTGAATTTAATTGAATATCCGTTTGATGCTGTTTGGCTATTTCAGGAATATCATCTAATCCAAAACCAGTAGCCAGAATGGTAATCTTAATTTTATCCCCTAATGAGTCATCAAATGCAAAACCCCATTTTACACGGAATCTATAACGGAAACGAGCCATAAATTTGTCGACTTCTTCCATTTCGTCGATACGAAATTCATCTTCATGACTGGAATAAATGTTAAATAAGATACGCTGTGCATTATATACATTATTATTATTCAATAAAGGAGAACTCAATGCTTGGTCAATTGCTTTCTGCAAACGGCCTTCTCCTTCTCCATACCCGTTACTCATAAGAGCTACGCCACCATCTTTCATAGTCGTTTTAACATCGGCAAAATCTAAGTTCTGCACACCTCGAATCGTAATAATCTCAGCAATACTTTTAGCAGCAATGGTCAGGACCTCATCCGCTTTAGCATAAGCTTTGGATGCACTCATACCGATTTCAGAATAAATTTCTCGTACACGTTCATTATTAATAACCAATAATGCATCTACATTCTTAGATATTTCTTCTACGCCTCTTAATGCTTGTACAATCTTGAATCGGCCTTCAAATTCAAATGGAATTGTTACAATTCCTACGGTTAGGATTCCCATTTCCTTTGAAATTCGAGCTATAACGGGCGCAGCACCGGTTCCTGTTCCGCCTCCCATACCGGCTGTAATAAATGCCATATGTGTATTATCGCTCAACATTTGGCGAATTTCCTCTTCACTTTCTTCTGCAGCTTTGCGTCCTTGCTCCGGTTGATCGCCTGAACCTAAACCATACGTAGTTGTTCGTCCCAAGACTAATTTGACAGGAACATCTGATCCGTTCAACGCTTGCATATCTGTATTGCATAAAACAAAGCTCACTTTATCTATGCCTTCTTTGTACATATTTGAAACGGCGTTTCCGCCACCACCACCTACACCAATTACTTTAATAATAGAATCTGGATTAGTCGGAATATTTAAGTTTAATAATTTGTCGTCCATAAGCTGTATTTATTTAAAGTTCTCCATTGAAAAGATCTCCAGTTGTTGTATCTACTCTTTTCTTTATTTTATCCCAAATGCTTTCTTTTTTGACTTTAGGAGTTTCAATCCTTTCTTTATCCTTTTCATCCGTTTTTTCATCTTGGGAAGAAACAGGAGCCGGTTCTTCCTGAATGTATTCAACCTCTTCTATGATAGGCTTTTTCGGTTCTGGTTTATAGGCGCAATTCTCTTTTCCTTGCAACAATAAAGCAACTGCAGTTGTAAATTCCTGATTATTGGCAATTCTTTCCACGTTACCATCTATGGTCTCCTTTTGAATCAGTGGATAATGTACTTCCATATTGAAGCGTTTATTAATCGCTTCACGCAGACCTTTTAAAGCAGAACCTCCGCCGGCTATAATAATTTTAAATCCAGCGTCTTTAGATACACCAGCATCTTCCAAACGAGCATAAACATTTTCAACAATCTCACGTGAACGAGCTTCTACAATTTCATTCAAATCAGATAAAGCAATTTCTTGCATCCGGAAACCATCTATTTTATTGATTTCTATTTTTTGTTGCTCCTTGTCGCGTTCTTCGGATAAAGCATTTCCATAAGTACGTTTCAGTCGTTCAGCTTCTATTTCGGAAACTTGCAAAGACATAATATCACGAGTGATTAGATTTGCGCCCAGTGGCACTACGGTCAACGCTTTCAGGCGTCCATTCTTATATATAGTAACGGACGTAATACCTGCTCCAAAATCAATCAATGCTGCACCTCGCTTATCAGCAGGGGTTAGAACTAACTCCGACAATGCTAATGGTGAAACTAAAATACCCGCAATTTGAAGTTTGAGACGCTCTGCAATATTCGTCAAAATAGAACGACGGATTGTGGGTTGCCCTACAATTAATTTATACCGTGCTTCAATGCGGGAACAAGAAATTCCTAAGGGGTCATTCTCTTCTTTTCCGTCTAATAAATAAACCGGAGAAGTAATATCCAAAACATCTAACATGGATGGAAGAAAAGCACGGCATTCCTCTTCCAATTGTTGCAAGACGGCAAGAGTAACTTCACCTTCTGCTCCTAACACTTTAGAGACCGTATGGTCGAGTGTCCGAATAGACTTACCTCCAACGCCAACATATATTTTAGCTATCTTGGTACCATTTATTTTATTTTCTAACTTCCGAATGACACGTATGATTTTATTAGCCGTTTCTTCCACATTATATACACATCCTCTACGAATGCATCCTTCTGATTTTTCTGTATTATCATAAGCAATGATGGAAAGAACACCATTTTCATTCTTAGTCCCGACCATTCCGACAATATGGGAAGTGCCCAAGTCTATTACCGCTATAAAGTCTGTGTATGCCATATTTTTATTTTTTATCTTTTAGTACAAACGATTTGGTTTTTATATTTCAAATTAATAGTACGATATTTATCCCAACCGACTTTGGGAATAGCTTGCTCGTAAAAGAGTTTTAGTTTGCCTAGCTTTTCTGAATAATTATCGAAAGAACCTAAAATAATCCGATGGTTTCCTACACGTGGTATGAGTTCGACGTTCTTATCCGCATCAATATAAATTTGTTCTATCTGGTCATTCCAAAACTTATTCTCTTGCAAAAATAGTGCAAATTTGTAGAGTTCGTTCTTTGCAAACCCTTTTTCTACATATCCGCTGGCAACTAATACATGGGCTACATAATGGCGGCTAAGTGGCATCACACTACCTCTATTATCAATGTAATAATTACCCGACTGACTATTCACGCGCAAGATAGGCATTTTTTGTTCGATTTCCAATTTTATTAAACGAGAAGGAGTTTTATAAACTTCTACATGCGAAATCATTTCATTGCTTAAGAGTTCTGCTTCTATCTCTTCTGTATTGATTTCATTCATCGGTATGTCTATAGGATAAAGTCTATTTTTCTTGAGGATATAAATTAAATCATCATTTGTCACAAAGTGCTTATCAAGGCTGTCTCGTACGATGATTTGCAAGCCTTGGCATAATCCGTTTTCCTTTACATCCCTGAAAAAGAATGCAGCAACTGCAACATAACAAGTTAGTAGCGTAGCGATAATAATGGACAATACTCGAATCACAATCTCTCTAATATTTGTTTAACAGGTTCAATCATCCGGTCTATGTCTCCGGCTCCCAGCATCAATACGACTTCCAGTCTGGGGGCTTCTTCCTTTATTAAGTCAAGCAATTCCTCTGTCCGAATCAATCGTTTACGAGCAAGGAGCACTTTGTCAAATATAAGTTGGGAGGTAACCCCTGTTATTGGCTCTTCGCGTGCCGGATAAATGTCTAATAGAATTAATTCATCTAACAAAGAGAGACTCGCGGCAAACTCATCGGCAAAGTCTCTTGTCCGTGTATAAAGATGAGGTTGGAAAATGCCGGTAATCTTTTTCCCTTCATATAAGTCCTTTACTGAGAGAATACTGGCTTTGAGTTCTGCCGGATGATGGGCATAATCATCCAATAAGACAATATTATCTTTCTTCAGATGGAAATCGAAGCGGCGTACCGGACCTGCAAAACTCTCCATACCTTGTTTTATCTCTGCTTCTGTTACACCATTCAACCAAGCCAAAGACATGGCCGCAACTCCGTTTTCAATGTTTACTTTTACCGGAACGCCAAGCTTGACATCTTTTATGCAAACATCCGGCGTGACAAAGTCAAAGATAATATCTCCATTGCCAATCCGAATATTCTTAGCATAGAAATCGGCCTCTTCTACGGCAGAATACGTATAAAGCTTGACACCCGGCTTTAACTGTAATTGTAAGTGTAAGCCTTTCTTTAAAACCAAGCAACCGTCTGGTCGGATAAGTGAGGTGAAATGTGTAAAACTCTCCCGATAAGCTTCTGGTGTGCCATAAATATCCAAATGGTCGGAATCTATCGCCGTAATTACTGCCATATACGGTGATAACCAATGAAAGGAACGATCGTATTCATCTGCCTCTATAACCGTTAAATCACTTTGGTCGGAAAGCATCAGATTGCTATTATAATTCTTCAGGATTCCGCCTAAGAACGCATTGCAATCTACGTGCGATTGCTTTAATAGGTGGGCAAGCATGGAGGAGGTTGTCGTTTTCCCGTGCGTTCCGGCAATACACAAACCACGTACATATTTCGTTATCTCGCCCAAGACGCGTGCACGTTTCATCAGTGTGAAGCCGGCATTACGGAAATAAGTTAGTTCCGTATGGGTATCGGGTACGGCGGGGGTATAGACCACCAACGTGGTTTCCGGATTTCTACAATACTCCGGAATCTGTATAACATCATCTTCATAGTGGATATTGGCACCTTCGCGGATAAGCTCAGCCGTTAAGCTTGAAGGAGTTTTGTCATATCCGGCGACCTTTTTCCCCTTTGCCATGAAATAGCGAGCCAACGCACTCATACCTATTCCACCGGCACCCACGAAGTAAACCGATGTTATCTTTTGTATATTCATTTTTGCGTTTTTGTTATAAGCTTTCAAAATTACTATTTTTTTCCATTATCCGCACAATCTCATCAACGATTTGTTCTGCGCTATGAAAATGAGCCATTTTGTAGATATTATCGGACAATGATGCCAGTTGCGCTTCATTATGAATAAGCGCCAATGCCGTATCGACCAATTTCTCCTTCGCCTCACTATCTTTTACCATAATAGCTGCTCCTTGACGTACCAATGCCTGTGCGTTTTTCGTCTGATGGTCTTCTGCAACATTGGGCGAAGGCACTAATATGACCGGCTTCTTTAAGATGCAAAGTTCTGATATAGAACCAGCCCCTGCACGAGATATAACCAAGTCGGCCGCAGTATAAGCATAATCCATACGGGTAATAAAATCGGAACACCATACTGGTACGCCTTGATAGGCTTTCAGATGTTGTGCGGCTTCTGCCTGATAATAGCGTCCGGTTTGCCATATCACTTGGATATCAGAAGCACATAGCTTGTCCAGATTGCCTTGAATACTATGGTTAATTGTGCGTGCTCCCAAACTTCCACCTACTACCAATAGCGTCTTTTTCTCCGGTGAAAGTCCGAAAAAGCGCAATGCCTCTTCCTTTTTGCCAACAGCCTCTTCTAAATCTTGACGTATCGGATTCCCGGTGATAACCAGCTTCTCTTTCGGGAAAAACTTCTCCATGCCTTCGTATGCCACACAGATGCAATCGGCTTTCTTTGCCAGCAACTTATTGGTAATGCCTGCATAGGAGTTTTGTTCTTGGATAAGCGTCGGGATACCCAATGAGGAGGCCATCCAGAGCGTCGGACCGCTGGCGTAACCTCCTACGCCTATGGCTATATCCGGTCGGAACTCCCTGAGGGTCTTCTTGGCCAGATGCAGACTTTTGAGCAGGCATTGCACCACCTTTATATTATAGAACAGATGCGAGCGGTCAAATCCTTTCACCGGAAGTCCCACAATAGGATAGCCGGCAGCCGGTACTTTTTCCATTTCCATACGGTCTTCGGCTCCCACAAACAGGATTTCCACACCCGGAAGTCGCTTCTTCAATGTATTTGCGATGGAAATTGCCGGGAAGATATGTCCGCCCGTCCCACCGCCACTAATAATCACTTTATGTCGTCTCATGATTTCATTCTAATTAAGTCTTTGCAAAAGTATAGGTTTTTGAGATAGCTCCCATCGAAAAAAGTCAATAAAAATTTTGCCAGTTTAAAAAATGTATATACCTTTGTGTCGCCTAAAGAAAGGAGATAACAAATGAAATATAAATCCTTTTTTTCATAGTTAAGGTTTTGGTTAATGGAAGGAAGCTGCTCGTGTGGGGTCGCTTCCTTTCGCTTTTCTATCCCTATTCTATTCCTATCCAGTCTATCTGACCGGGCACAATGGTTCGTTTTCTTACCTGATTGTTCTGTGTCCGCTTGTACTCCGGTATGAATGCCACCGTTATCTTTTTGAATTGCTCCGGGCTGACCTCCTCGGGTGTGTCGACGCCTTGTCCGTTGGCATTCCCCACGAGGTAGAATGTCCCCAGCCCGTCCAGCTTTACCGAGTTGCCGGTCTTCATCATGTCGCCCAGCACTGCGCCCAGTCCCATCAGCACGGCATACGTGTCTCCTTTGCTCACTGTGGAGATTTCAGACAGGCGTTCTGCTATATCCTCCGTATGGAGCGTACCTGTCGTAAAGGAGCGCGGGTACCACTTCTCCCCTATTTTTTGCTTCTTGTAAAACATATCCTTCCGTATTTAAATATGCGTTTATGTTATATAAATCCCTGTTTCATCCCTATCAACTCCCCTACTCTACTCCATTGAAAGGGGATTTCATCCTAACATCATCGTGCATGATGATAGGCATCATCGTATATGATGGTAGTCATCATCGTACATGATGATAGGATAATACGACAAATGTAGATACTTTATATGACGTATGCAAATAAAAGAAACGCCGTTTTGTGTGGAATCAGTGCATGGGGGATGTGGAAACAAAGCAGTGTCCTGTCTCTCTCTCCAGGCGGTGGGTGTATGTTCAGACACCGTAGAAGAGAAAGACAGGACACAGCCCAGCTTTGCAGCTACGTAGAAAAAATACATCTTATCGGCACGACGGACGATACCTCAACGCAGAGCCGTCATGCCTGAGCCAAAGATTGATAAATAAAGAAAAGCATTATATGAGAAACTCCCTGATGCGTGCAGCAGACAAAATCCTGCTTAGAAAGCCGTTTCGCCCTGCGATGATTGAGGTTCCAGACGCGCCAACTCTTCCAACCATGCGAGGTTGAAACAGTAGTAAAGCCGGCTACTGACAAGATGTATCGCCCCATCGGGAGTCTGAGTTGCTGCCATGTAACCGCGAGGTTCGGCGTGAGTAGCATCCATCTGAAAGAAGCGCGTCCATGCTCCTCCGTTGAGAAAGCGCGTCTCGCCGTCCGTCAGGAGCTTCCGCACAGGCCAGGTTTTACCCTCATCATACGAGAGAGCAGCATAGAGGCCATAGCCGCGGTAATGGTTTCCCTCGCGATCCGGAAACATCATGCCACGCTCTTCTTCAGGCGTGCGCAACGGATGATCCGTGAAAGAGATAAGTAATAGCGGCCCCTCTTGAAGCCTCATAAGCACCAAGCGTTGCCCACCATCAATGGGTGGCAGGTCGGTAGCGTGATAGTGCCACGTCTTTCCCCAGTCATCGGAAAGGCTCATCGGCATACGAGAATTGCCCTGACTGTCTTTTAGACTATTACCACGACCCAGTGCCATAAGGCTGCCATCATTCAACTGCACGATGCCTGCATGAATACCAGCTATCGTACTGCCCGTTCCCCCATCAACGAAGTCAGGCAAAGGATTCCCATCCCACGGATCCGTCCACGTCTGCCCACCATCACGGCTGACATGGATTGCCGTCCCGTCATGGCTACCCGGCCCCGCATCACACGCCTGCACAAACCATCCCTCACGAGTACGAATCGTGCCAGCTATCACTTGGTGACGCTTCGCATGCTCCACAGCAATGATACGAGGTGCAGACCAAGTGCTTCCATTGTCCTCGCTTACGCGCTGCACCATGATAAGGTTCTGCCAATCACCTGCCGCTTCTACCCCGTTGATATGGTAAAGCCTGCCCTCACCATCGTTAAAGAGAGCTAAACCCGTCATGTTGCGATCAGGTACCTTAAAAAAGAGTGATGCTTCATCCCATGTGTTACTGCCCGCTCTCAGACGGGAAGCAAGAACCACCATCCCTCTCCCGTTCTCCTCGTCTGCCGAAAACCAAGCCGCCAACAAGTCGCCGTTGTCACACCATGTGATGGCTGGCTGGTGGTTATGCTTGAAAAAGGGTTCGCCGGAACCACAGGCAGGAGCTACCACGTAGGGGACGGGTGGCAGGAAGAAAGGCTCCTCTCCAACCGGACTCCATCGAAACTCATCTCCGGAAACACCTACGGCATTTGTGTGCTTCGTTTCGTCTAAAAGTGAGGATTCTGGCGGATATTCCGCCTGCACCACACGGAAACCGGTAAGGGCATGCTTGTCTTCAGGTATCATTGCCATACGGTTGGCACTCCTCAGGTAACGCTCCGGAGTATTATGACTTCCTCCGCGAGTGACCCTGAAAAGTCCACTGGCATAACCAGCAGGATCGGTTTGGTCGTCCGCCACATAAGGCCCGTACCAATCGAGACACCATTCCTCTACGTTCCCGTGCATATCATATAATCCGAAAGCATTTGGAGGTGTCTGAGCCACTTTCAAAGAAACCGGCTCATAATCACGGACTATTCTCTGGTTCTTATGGAAGATTTCAGGCAGTCCATCACCTGTATAAAAAGGATAATAAGTTCCTGCCCGACAGGCATATTCCCACTCTGCTTCGGTGGGCAGTCGATAAGTCTTTCCCTCCTTTAGACTCAACCACTCACAGAAATCCATTGCATCCTGATAACTTACATGTACAACCGCTTCGTCATCCTCCCAAGAAAGGCCATCCTTGCCTCTCAACATCTTGTGTTCTGGTCGGAACTCCTCGAATTGCGCGTTGGTTATCTCCGTCTTACCCATCTTAAAAGGACGCGAGATAGTTACCTTATGTATGGGTGCTTCATCGAAATTCTCTCCCACTCCCTCGTCACCCATGTAGAAACTTCCCGCAGGAATATCAACCATAGGTATTGTTTCCTGAGCATGGGTGTCAAGAAGTGAAACGCCTGTCAAGGCTAAAATAACACATAAAATTCTCACAACTTAATAGAAACGAATTCGATTATCTTCTATATCTGCTTTGTCAATCAATGAAGATATGGCTTGGAACGAAATACGATAAGCATTATTTGCCTCCCAGGAACGAACCATGTTTTCCTCGTTATACTCTTGGTTATTCGGATTCTCAGCATAAACCTTAAATACATATACACCGTTATTTCCTTTCACCGGAGTACTCACCTGATCTACTTGAGTCAATGATACCGCAGCATTTAATTTAGGTTCGACACCAATACCTGAAATACGACGTGTACCAAATGATATAAACTTCACACTATCAATTGATGAACTCATTACCTCAGCATAATCATCAACTGTAGTCAAATTCTTTGCTACAAGTTCTTCTGCAATTTTATCTCCCTTTTTCTGTGCAAGTATTTCTGCTTTCAAACCAGTTGCCACTTGTTCCAATGGAGTATAGCCGGCAGGTATACTCTTCTCAACCGCAGCAATTACAAACTTATCGTCACATTCGAAAATATCCGAAACACTACCATTATTATTTTGGAATGCCCAACGAATCACCGGGCGCGAACTCTTAATTGTTCCTAATACCTGATTATCAGGCGTAATAGAAACATTGGAAATCAAATTATAACCCGCGTTCTTTGCCGCTGTATCCAGCTTAGCAATATTGCGATTCTTAGTCAAGAACTGATTCAATTCATTATAGATATTGCTATATGTTTTAGAACTCGGCGTAACTGTCATATCAATATCGGCCACTTTATACTTCGTCACATTGGACGTTTTCTCTGTAACCTTTACCAAATGTGTGCCATACATAGACTGAACCATTGCCACCTCATTCAACGGTGTTGAGAAAATAGCATTCTTAAAATTTTCGTTAACACCCCTCAACGCCGTTACTTCAGTAAACCAACCCAATTCACCACCATTATCCCTTGCCTGATCAACCGAATATTGCAAAGCTAAAGCAGCAAAGTCGCCTCCTTTCTTTAATACTTCCATCAAACTATCAGCCAAGGCAGCAGTTTCTGCCTCTGTATTCCGCACTAACATAATATGGCTGACCTTCACCGAATCCGGAGCAGAAGTTTTAGCCACCAGCTTAAACATTCTGTAACGGTCGTTTTCAAATACCGGACCGTAAACCTCACCCACAGCTGCAGTTGTAGCAAATTGCCTTAATTCAGAGTCGAAAGACTTCTCCGTAAAGAAAGCATCCACATAAGGGACTTCCGAGTTTTCGTTTACAATATCCGCGACATTTTCCTGGGCAGAGAACTCATCTTTCAACGCTTCGATGTCATTCTGTACATTATTATAATCTTCCTGACTTGGGCGAATGTCCACCGACAGATACTTTATCACTTTTGTTTCTTTCTGCTTGAACAATTCTTTACGTTGATTATATAGTTTTTCAATTTCGCTGTTGCTCACTTGAATTGTTGAATCCGGAATGGTAGAGTAAGCCTGCATTGCATAAACGATATCCGAACTTTTCGCATTCTCATCGAATGATTCTTTTGCATCCAGCTTGTTTGCAGAAATAGCCTTAGTCAACAAAGTCGTGTATTTTTGTTGCAAACGTTGACGCTTGATATTCTTTTCCCAAAACAACCAAAAATTACGAGCTTTGACAAGTTGTTCTTGTTGGTCAAGCGGCATACTTGCAATATTATCATTATCGATGGCTTTCAAAAAGTTCAATAACGCATTACGGTCGAACATACCTGTCTGAGAGTTAGCAAACATCGGCATCTGTTGGATTAATGGAGAAATATTCTCACCCTGTACCATATCGAACAGTTCTTCGGAGCTTACTTCCATGCCCAACTTATCTGTTGCCTCACCTAAAACAATGTCTTGTACCATTGTATCAAACACATTTTGGCGAATCTGTGCCATCGATTCATCCGAAAGGCTTGTTTGTCCTGTCTGAATCTTATACATTTCCGCCATCTCATCGATGCGAGCCTGATAATCATGAATATTAATAACTTCACCATCGATCTTCGCAATCTGTTCTTGCGATTGTCTGAAATACGTTGAACCTGAGTTCAAAAAGTCCCCAATAATAAAAGCGAACAATGCCACTCCTACCACGAGAACCAGCAATCCTGCTTTGCTTCTAATTTTTTCCAGCGTAGCCATTTATCGTTTTCTATTTTAAAAGTTTATATTCTATCTTTTCACATCTTCTCGTTTTAAGGGCACGAAGATACAAAAAAAAGAGAAAGCAACATCGTTTTCCTTTATTTTTTCATGAAAGGGACAGTCAAGTTATCCCACTTATTCCTCCATGAAAGTATAACATAAAAATAGCCCGATTGACAATATATTA
>CAZOKT010000057.1:0-11790 GCA_964580505.1 uncultured Parabacteroides sp.
GAATTAGATGCGTTTGCCCTGCTATGCAAAGTTTCCCCTTGCGTATTTCTGTTCGTGATGCGTCCTGAATGCGAATTTTTTATACTTTTGTCCCTTGTTTAATAACAAAAAGATGACTTACGAGGAAACTTTGCATTATCTGTTCACCAGCACTCCTGTATTTCAGCGCAACGGAGCATCCGCTTATAAGCCCGGTTTGGGGACGAGTAAGGCACTGGATGATTATTTGGGGAATCCGCATCGGGCATACCCTACGATTCATGTGGCAGGGACAAACGGGAAAGGCTCGACGAGCCACCTGCTTGCTGCCTCATTGCAAGAGGCGGGATACCGGGTAGGGCTGTACACTTCGCCGCATTTGGTGGATTTTCGCGAGCGGATTCGAGTTAATGGAGAGATGATACCTGAGGCGTATGTGATAGCTTTCGTGGAACGATACCGCACGCTGTTCGAACCCTTGCATCCTTCTTTCTTCGAGCTGACCTCTACGATGGCGTTTGCTTACTTCCGCGATAAGCAGGTGGATTATGCCGTTATTGAGGTGGGACTGGGCGGACGCTTGGACAGTACCAATATCATTACCCCTATCTTGAGTGTAATCACTAATATCAGTATAGACCATACGCAGTTTCTGGGGAACACGTTGGAGGCAATAGCCGGAGAGAAGGCAGGCATCATCAAGCCGCATGTGCCGGTGGTTATAGGCGATGTGGAGCAGGAGAGTGTCAAGCAACTCTTTCGGAAGAAAGCGCTTGAAGCCGATGCGCCTATCTGTTTCTCTATGGAATTGAATCCTTTGCTGGGCGCGTCTTTGGGGGAAGATAACCAATGGCATTACAAGACAAGGAGACATGGCGAACTGACGGGTGAGTTGGGCGGCGTCGTCCAAGCCCAGAATGCCTCTACGGTACTGGCTGCTCTCGATGTATTGAAGCAACAGGGGGTGGTCATTCCTGACGAGGCCATCCGCCGGGCATTTGCACATGTGGTGGAATTGACCGGACTGATGGGACGCTGGCAAACCTTGCAAACGCATCCGAGGGTGGTATGCGATACGGGACACAATACGGGCGGATGGGAGTTTCTTGCCCGGCAACTGGCAGGAGAGCGGCAGCGATGCCGCACATTGCGCATGGTAGTGGGTATGGTGAGCGATAAAGATATTAACGGCGTGCTGGGGATGATGCCGCGCAATGCGGTCTATTATTTCACGCAAGCCTCCATTCCCCGCGCTTTGCCCGCAGAGGAGTTCGCCTCTTTAGCTTTCCGGCACGGCTTGGTTGGAGAGTCTTATCCGAATGTGCCGGAAGCGGTACGTGCAGCCCTGCGGGAGGCTTCTGCCGACGACCTTATCTTCATCGGAGGAAGTACTTTTATCGTGGCAGATTCATACCGGATGTTCCTGAAAACATAACGGGCTTTCCGGCCGAACATAGTGAATAATCAAATCAAATAAAGTTACATTTCATGACAGAACTAATTAAAAGAAAATTAAGTGAATCGAAGGCAGCGCGATGGACTGCCCTCGCAATCGTTGCATTCACCATGCTTTGCGGCTATTTCCTAACCGACGTTATGTCTCCCCTCAAGCCGATGCTGGAGGCGGAGTTGGCATGGACAAGTACCGACTTCGGGTTCTTTACCAGCGCGTACGGCTGGTTTAACGTGTTTTTCCTAATGCTTATATTCGGGGGCATGATACTGGATAAGATGGGAGTGCGCTTCACCGGTATGATGTCATGCGTACTGATGCTCATAGGCTGCGCAGTCAAATATGCAGCCGTAGCGGGCTATATCGGCTTAACCTTCGAGCTTTTCGGCTGGAAAGGGCAAGTGCTGCTGGCGGCACTCGGCTACGCTATCTTCGGCGTAGGCGTAGAGATAGCCGGAATTACCGTATCAAAAATTATTGTTAAGTGGTTTAAAGGGAAAGAGATGGCACTGGCTATGGGCTTGGAGATGGCAACCGCCCGTATCGGTACGATGCTTGCCATGGCCATAACGGTTCCTTTTGCTTCCTATTTCCAGAGCGTGTCGGCACCTATACTCCTTTGTCTGATTATGTTGTGCATAGGTACCATTTCTTTTATGGTATATATCATGATGGACATAAAGCTGGAATTGTCGATGGAGTCTGAAGAAGAGGAGGAAGAAGAGCCGTTCCGTTTCTCCGATATATTCTCTATTATCAAGAATAAGGGTTTCTGGTTGATTGCCTTGCTCTGCGTATTGTTCTATTCGGCAGTGTTCCCTTTCATCAAATATGCAACAGACCTGATGGTGAACAAATATAATGTAGAGCAGGAGCTGGCGGGCTTTATCCCCAGTTTGCTTCCGTTGGGCACGCTTTTCCTGACACCTTTCTTCGGAAACCTCTACGACAGGAAAGGGAAAGGGGCTACGATTATGATTATAGGCTCAGTGATGTTGATCGCCGTACACCTGTTGTTTGCGTTGCCTATCCTGAATGTTTGGTGGTTTGCTACGTTTGTGATGATTGTATTGGGTATAGCCTTTTCGCTCGTTCCCTCCGCCATGTGGCCGTCTGTTCCCAAGATTATCCCCGAAAAGCAATTAGGTACGGCGTACGCGCTGATATTCTGGGTGCAGAATTGGGGGCTGATGGGCGTTCCAATGTTGATAGGTTGGGTCTTGGACAAGTATTGCAAACTCGACCTTGTAGAGGCATTTAACGGAGGACCGAAGTATGATTATACCTTGCCGATGGTTATCTTCACCAGCTTCGGTATCGTGGCTTTCTTTGTTTCCCTCCTTCTGAAGTACGAAGACAAGAAGAAGAAGTATGGATTGGAATTGCCGAATATCAAACAGAATTAAAAACCTTTTCTTTTTCTTATGATTTGCTTTCCAAACGCAAAGATTAATCTCGGACTGAATGTCGTCCGGAAACGTCCGGACGGCTACCATGATATCGAGACGTTGTTCTATCCGATTCCGATAAAAGATGCCTTGGAAATCACGGAAACCAAGGCAGATTCGTTCACACAGAGCGGCATCAAAGTGGACATCCCTGAGGAAAAGAACCTCGTGATGCGCGCACTCCATGCGTTGAAGGCGGGGCATGACCTTCCGCCTTTGCAGGTGGGATTGCTGAAAACGATTCCTTTCGGAGCGGGATTGGGCGGAGGCTCGTCGGACGCGGCCTTTATGTTAAAGCTGGTGAATGCCTTTTGCCGGCTTCATCTCTCGGATGATGAGCTGGAAAAGATAGCTTCCACGCTGGGTGCCGATTGTGCTTTCTTTATCCGAAATACACCTGTATTTGCTTCAGGCATAGGTAATATATTTACGCCTGTTAAACTATCACTTCAAGGTTGGCACTTAGTGTTGGTGAAACCGGATATTACCGTATCGACCTCCGAAGCCTACGCCCAAGTGAAACCTGCCGAGCCGGAAGTATCCCTTCGGGAAATCGTACAGAAACCCATCGAAACATGGCGCGAATGGATGGTGAACGATTTTGAACAAAGTGTCTTTCCGAAGTTCCCAGCCATAGGAGCTATCAAGCACAAGCTCTACGAAGCAGGAGCGGTTTATGCCTCGATGTCCGGTTCGGGCTCGTCTGTTTACGGATTATTCCGCAACCCTACCCACCTCAAACCTTCCTTTCCCGATTCTTTTGTTTGGGAAGGCGCACTGGAAGTCTGAACCGGATGCACCTAAAAATACCGCCATTTGCACCCACCCGGCGGATGAATCGGGAACGGTACAAATGGCGGATGAAGGAAAAGGGAAGAAGAAAGCTCCCCGTTATTCACTTTCAATTTTTAATTTTCGACTTCCAAAAGAAGAGAATGCCCGATAGGATGAACACAAAGATAGCGGCGATATAGCCCACCCATGCAGGTAATCCAAAAGCATTATCGGAAACAAGGAGGAACGACGTGCATACGGAAGTCATGAACATCGCCGGCAAGAGCGTAATCCAATAGTTCTTCTGCTTGCGGACAAGGTAAACCGTGAGCGCCCAGAGCGTGAAAACCGCCAGCGTTTGGTTCGCCCATCCGAAATATCCCCACACGATATTAAAGCCATCCTCGTCTGCAATGTTGTACCAAAGCATGGCCAACGTAACGGCAAATACCGGAATGCAGATATAAATTCTCTTCCGAATACTATGTTGCTCTAGATGAAGGAATTCTGCGATAATCAGTCGGGCACTGCGCAATGCGGTATCTCCACTCGTGATGGGAGCAGCTACGACACCTAAAATAGCCAATGCGCCTCCAAACATGCCTAACCAGCCTTGGGAAACCGCCGTAACCACCTCCGGAGCTTGGAGGGTTGCCGGAACACCCAGCTCAGAAGCTGCACCTCCGTAGAAGAAATAAGAGGAAATCGTCGCCCAAATCAACGCAACCACTCCTTCCGTAATCATCGCTCCATAGAACAAAGGACGTCCTTGCTTCTCATGTTTGATGCAACGAGCCATTAGCGGACTCTGCGTTGCATGGAAGCCGCTAATCGCTCCACACGCAATCGTAATGAAAAGGCAGGGATATATCGGGCCGGACGTCGGGTTTATATTCTCCAATCCATCGGTCAATTCGGGCAAAGCTGGCCATTTCACAAAAAGAACCACCATAAGTGCCACCGCCATGAAGAGCATCGCTACGGCAAATAGCGGGTAGATACGCCCGATGATTTTATCAATAGGAAGCATCGTCGCCAAGAAATAATAAGCAAAGATAATGACACACCATATATAAACCCACGTGAGCGAGTCGCTACATAGCTTACCAAGTATTAAAGCCGGACTATATACGAACACCGCGCCCACCATCAACAAGAGGAATATCGAGAAAACCAGCATCACTTTCTTGGTACGTTCGCCTAAGTAATGCCCTACTAACTCAGGCAATCCCGCGCCTCCATGCCGCACGGAGAGCATCCCGCTCAAATAATCATGCACCGCTCCGGCAAAAATGCACCCGAAAACAATCCACAAATAGGCAGACGTACCAAACTTAGCTCCCATAATAGCGCCGAAAATAGGCCCTGTTCCTGCAATGTTTAAAAACTGAATCATGAAAATCTTCCAGCCGGGCAGGACAACATAGTCCACTCCGTCTGCCATGCTAATCGCTGGAGTAGGGCGGTTATCCGGTGCAAAAATGCGCTCCACGATACGTCCATAGACCAAGTAGCCCACCACTAAGGCTACCAAACTAACGGTAAATGTTATCATATTATCTTGTCGTTGTTATAATTGTAATCGAAATGTATGGCCGCAAATGTACGTTTTTTTTAGAGACCTCGTTGTGTTTCGGAGCATTTATAACGGGATTTTCTTCCGAACATAGGCATAAAAAAGAGCCGGGATAGGGAGGAATGAAGCTACTATCCGTCATAATAGGGAAATTTTTCTATAATTATTCCTCAAATTACGTACGAAAACCTGAAAAAATACGTACTTTTGCGGAAAAATTACATAACAATTTTTAGGTATTATCATGGCAAAAGTGATTACGATTAAGAAGGGTTTAGACATTAATCTGAAGGGCAAAGCGCCGGAAGTGATGCTAAATGGCGGAAAGAGTGCGTCTTACGCAATCGTTCCGGACTGTTATACAGGCATCACACCCAAGGTGCTCGTACACCCGGGAGATAAGGTAAAAGCCGGTTCTCCGTTGATGATGGACAAGAACCGCCCCGAAATCAGGTTTGTTTCACCCGTGAGCGGTGAAGTAGCTGCCGTAAACCGTGGCGAGAAGCGCAAGGTGCTGAGTATTATAGTCACCCCCGATGCGCAGAACGAGTACATCGATTTCGGCAAAAAGAATGTAGCATCTCTGAAAGCTGAAGAGGTGAAGGACGAATTATTGAGTGCCGGAATGTGGCCGTTCATCAAGCAACGCCCGTACGACATCGTGGCATCTCCGAGTGATTCTCCGCGAGACATCTTCGTTACGGCTTTCCATTCCGCGCCATTGGCACCGGACTTCAATTTTTTGGTAAAAGGGCAAGAGGCCGATTTGCAGGCAGGCTTGGATGCTTTGACCAAACTGACCGAAGGAAAAGTCTATGTAGGCGTGAAAAAAGGCTCGTCTTTGAAACTGAATGGCGTAGAGACTGTTGAATTTGAAGGGCCGCATCCGGCAGGGAACGTAGGCGTGCAAATCAACCACATCAAGCCTGTAAACAAGGGAGAAACCGTATGGACAGTAAATGCAACTGACGTGATTTTGATGGGACGCCTCTTTAATAAAGGAGTGGCAGACTTCACTCGTCTGGTAGCAATAACCGGCTCTGAAACCACAGTGCAGGGATATGTGAAAGCCATATCGGGATGTACGATTGAAAGTCTTGTGGGCGGAAAAGTAAAAGCAGGGCATGTCCGCATTATTAGCGGTAATGTGCTGACCGGTATGAAAGTGGAGATGAACGGCTATTTAGGAGCTTACGATTGCCAGATAACCGTTATCCCGGAAGGAGATGACGTAGATGAATTTTTGGGTTGGGCTATGCCCGGATTCGGGAAGTTCAGCGTGAGCCATTCTTATCCGGCCTGGTTAGGCGGAATGGGCAAGGAATATGTGATGGATGCCCGCATAAAAGGTGGAAAACGTGCCATGATTATGTCGAACGAATACGACAAAGTATTCCCGATGGACATTATGCCGGAATATCTCCTGAAGGCTATCATCTCATTCGATATAGATAAAATGGAGAATTTAGGCATCTATGAAGTAGCTCCGGAGGACTTTGCCCTGTGCGAGTTCGTAGACACCTCCAAGATTGAATTGCAACAAATTGTCCGTAACGGATTAACCCTGTTGTACAAAGAAATGAATTAATAACACTAAAATTATAAGACATTGAAAGCGTTAAGGAATTATCTAAACAAGATTAAGCCGAACTTTGAGAAAGGCGGTAAGCTGGCGATGTTTCGTTCTGTATTTGAAGGGTTTGAATCCTTCTTGTTCGTTCCGAACACAACTTCGAAGACAGGCGTGCATATTCATGACAGCATCGACTCGAAGCGCACAATGACTGTGGTAATCATCGCATTGTTGCCAGCTTTGCTTTTTGGTATGTATAATGTCGGCTATCAACACAATCTGGCGATAGGCTCAGATCCGGGCTTCTGGATGACCTTCCTCTTCGGATTTTTAGCCGTATTGCCTAAAATAATTGTATCCTACGTGGTAGGTTTGGGTATTGAATTTACGGTAGCCCAATGGAAAGGAGAAGAGATTCAGGAAGGATTTCTTGTATCAGGTATCCTTATTCCGATGATTGTTCCTGTTGACACTCCGCTGTGGATGATAGCTGTAGCTACGGCATTTGCGGTTATATTTGCGAAAGAGGTATTCGGAGGTACGGGCTATAATATATTTAATGTGGCGTTGGTTACGCGTGCATTCCTATTTTTTGCTTATCCTACAGCCATGTCGGGAGACCAGGTTTGGATTCGGACATCCGATACATTCGGAATGGGAGTCGGGCAGGTTGTAGACGGATTCTCGGCAGCAACTCCATTAGGATTAGCGAAGATTTCTACATCTTCTACGGTTGATTTCCCGTGGAGCTTCCAAGACATGGTTTATGGATTCATACCGGGTTCGATTGGTGAGACCAGCGTGATAGCTATTGCAATAGGAGCGGTTATCCTTTTGTGTACGGGCATTGCAAGCTGGAAGACGATGTTTTCCGTATTTGTGGGAGGTGCATTGATGGCATTGGTCTTCAATGTTGCAGGTCCGGATACGGCTACTGCCCAAATGCCTTGGTATGAACATTTGGCATTGGGAGGCTTTGTTTTTGGTGCGGTATTTATGGCTACAGACCCTGTTACGTCAGCTCGTACGGAGACCGGCAAATACATTTACGGATTGCTGGTAGGAGCGATGGCCATTATAATCCGCGTATTGAATCCGGGTTATCCGGAAGGCATGATGTTGGCTATCTTGTTGATGAACGTATTTGCTCCGTTAATCGACTATTACGTGGTAGAAGCAAACATCAATCGTCGTTTGAACCGTGTTAAACTGAACAAATAAGGAGAGAATATGGCAAAAAATATAGAAGAAATGCAGGCAGAAACCCCGAAGAAGAAGAAAGGCATAGATCGGAACAGTAATGCCTATACTATTATATACTCTGCGGTTATGGTTATACTGGTTGCGGTAGGTTTGGCTGTGACGTCCCAGTCTTTGCGGCCTTACCAGAAGGCGAACGAGGATAACGACAAGCGCCAGCAGATACTCCGCTCCATCAACGTGAACGTAAAAGCGAATGAGGCAGAAGCCAAATATAATGAGCTGATTACAGATGCTTTTCTTATCAATGAGAATGGGGAAAAGGTAGGTAACAAAGAAGAAGCTTTTGCCGGAGAGAAAGAGGGTATGCCGGTATTCGTAGCTACGGTAGATGGCCAGACGAAATACATCATGGCATTGAACGGAACTGGTCTTTGGGGTGCCCTTTGGGGATATATCTCGGTGAATGATGACAAGAATACGGTATATGGAGCGGACTTCAGCCATTCGGGCGAGACTCCGGGTTTGGGAGCCGAAATCGCTACATTGGCATTCAGTGATAAGTTCAAAGAAAAGAAGATTTTCATGGATGGCGAGTTCAAGTCTATTGCGGTAGTAAAGCCGGGTAAGAGCGTTTCAGGTCAGGATTGCGTGGATGGCATCTCGGGCGGAACGATTACGAGCCAAGGTGTAGATCAGATGTTGTTCGATAGCTTGAATGGCTATGTCAAATTTTTAACCTCTCAAAATTAATAGGAAATGGGATTATTATCAAAAAAGAATAAAGAAGTTCTTGTAAGCCCGTTGAATATAAACAACCCGATAGTAGTGCAGATGTTGGGTATATGTTCTTCGTTGGCTGTAACCTCCAAGTTGGAGCCGTCCATCGTGATGGGTATTTCAGTAACAGTTGTGGTAGCTTTTGCCAATGTGATTATTTCTCTCTTGCGCAATACGATACCCAACCGAATCCGTATCATCGTGCAATTGGTAGTATGTGCGGCACTGGTAACCATTGTGAGCGAGGTATTGAAAGCCTTCGCGTACGACGTGAACAAGCAGCTCTCCGTTTATGTGGGTCTGATTATCACGAACTGTATCCTGATGGGACGCTTGGAGGCATTCGCGCTGGGCAATGGTCCGTGGGATTCGTTTTTGGACGGAATCGGAAACGGACTGGGTTATGCGATTATCCTGATAATTGTAGGATTCGTGCGCGAGTTGTTCGGTTCGGGTACTCTGTTGGGATTCCAAGTGATTCCGGATGCATTCTATGAAATGGGGTATGCCAATAACGGATTGGTAATATTGCCACCTATGGCACTGGTTATCATAGCCCTGATTGTATGGTACCATCGTTCTCGGAATAAAGAGCTTCAGGAAAATTAATCATTTAAACGTGTAAAAGATGGAAGAATTATTAAGTACATTTGTCCGTTCGATATTTTCCGACAATATGATTTTCACATACTATTTGGGTATGTGTTCCTTTCTTGCGGTTTCGAAGAACGTAAAGACAGCTTTGGGTTTGGGTATAGCGGTTACATTTATCCTCGTATGTACGCTTCCCATCAATTATTTGCTTGAGAATTATGTATTGAAAGAAGGTGCTTTGCAATGGCTGGGACCGGAGTATGCTGAGGTGAACTTGAGCTTCCTCTCGCTCCTCATCTTCATTGCGATTATTGCGGCTTTCACCCAATTGGTAGAAATGGTGGTAGAGAAATTCTCGCCTTCGCTTTATGCCTCGCTGGGTATCTTCCTGCCATTGATAGCGGTGAACTGCGCCATCTTGGGTGGTTCGTTGTTCATGCAACAAAGAGCTTTTGCCAATGTAGGCGTAGCTACGATTTACGGTTTAGGTTCAGGTATTGGCTGGACACTTGCCATCGTAGGCATGGCCGCCATTCGCGAGAAGCTGGCCTATTCGGATATCCCCAAGCCATTGAGAGGACTGGGCATATCGTTCATCATCACCAGCTTGATGGGTATCGCATTCATGTGCTTCTCAGGTTTGAAGATTTAAGTTTAACGCATAAAAAGATTGAGTAAGATATGATTTTATTAATGTCGGGCGGACTAACAATCATCAGCGGCACCGTAGTATTCTTGGCTATCACCATGATACTGGTGGGTGCGTTGTTGTACGCCAAAACGAAATTGGTTCCGTCGGGTAATATCAAGCTGACGGTTAACGGAGAGAAAGAAATAGAAAGTCCCATAGGAGGTACTCTGTTGGGTTCGCTTCAAGCTGGGGGCGTATTCCTCTCATCCGCGTGTGGAGGAGGTGGAAAGTGTGGCCAATGTCGTGCACAAGTACTGGAAGGAGGGGGTGAAATCCTCCCTACCGAGAAAGTATTTTTCTCCCGCAAGCAACAGAAAGAACACTGGCGTTTGGCTTGCCAGACTAAGGTAAAAGAAGATATGCAAGTAAAAGTGCCTGAAGAAGTACTGGGCGTGAAAGAGTACGAATGCGAAGTCATCTCGAACAAGAACGTAGCTACGTTCATCAAAGAGTTCATTGTACAGCTTCCCAAAGGTGCACACATGGACTTTATCCCGGGTTCGTATGCACAGATTAAAATTCCGACATTCTCGATGGATTATGATAAGGATATAGACAAGGACATGATTGGTAAGGAATACCTGCCTTCGTGGGAAAAGTTCGGTCTCTTTGGTTTGAAGTGCCATAATGACGAACCTACCATACGTGCTTATTCAATGGCAAACTATCCTGCCGAAGGAGACCGTTTCATGCTTACGGTACGTATCGCCACGCCTCCGTTCAAACCGAAACCTCAAGTAGGCTTCATGGATGTGATGCCGGGTATCGCTTCGTCATACATCTTCACGCTTAAGCCCGGAGATAAGGTGCTGATGAGCGGACCTTACGGAGATTTCCATCCGATATTCGACTCCAAGCGTGAGATGATGTGGATAGGCGGTGGAGCCGGTATGGCACCGCTCCGCGCGCAAATCATGCACATGACAAAAACCTTACATACTACCGACCGAAAGATGTCTTATTTCTATGGTGCACGTGCTTTGAACGAAGTGTTCTACCTGAACGATTTCCTCGAATTGGAGAAAGAGTTCCCGAACTTCTCATTCCACTTGGCACTCGACCGGCCAGATCCTGCAGCAGATGCAGCAGGAGTGAAGTACACTCCGGGATTTGTACATCAGGTAATTTACAACACCTACCTGAAAGACCACGAAGACCCCGAAGACATTGAGTACTACATGTGTGGACCGGGTCCGATGTCGAAAGCCGTAGAAGGAATGCTGGATAGCCTCGGCGTGCCGATGGAGATGTTGCATTATGATAACTTCGGTGGATAAAAAGACAGACATACTTTTATATTTATTGCAATTATTAGGAGGGAAAGAACTGAGAAGTTGTTTCTCTCCACCTTTTTTACCAAAAATACAATAACTCGTGCAGCATTTCCGTTTTTAAAATCATCATAGTCTTATGAAAATATAAAGCAATAATTATGAAGGCATTGATTTTATCTTTTTTTGCTGCCTTGTTGATTTACACGCTGGTATTCGATAAAAAGGAGAATAAGGACAGCTATAGCTTCGGGATTGATGCGTCATGGTATTACACGCCCAACTCGATACCAGACAAAGAACAAGACTTCAAGAAGAAGCATGGAGTAATTCCCCTGAGAGATGCGACTTTAGGCATGGAAGACGGAGTTTATTCCGCCATGCCTGATTCCGCTTTTTTGTGAGTGACATTATGGAGCAAGGTTTGCATACATTCGGACTTTGAATCCAT
>CAZOKT010000058.1:0-7335 GCA_964580505.1 uncultured Parabacteroides sp.
TGGCATATGAAGTGATTATGGTCTATCATCTTCATATGCCATCTTATTTTTGGGGACATTTACTGAATATCCCTTTTTACTTTACTACTTTCTTCAAAGCCTCTTGTACTAAGTTTTCCATCACTTTATATCCTTCCAACGTAGGGTGTACTCCATCTTCGGAGTACTGCTTCGGAAGTCCGCCTTGCTCATCTTGCATGGCCGAATGGTAATCTACGTAGATAATGTTATGCTCTTCTGCATAAGCCTTGAACTTTTCGTTTAGTGCTTTAATCTCTTCAGCCGGTTTCAGTTGTGGGCGCCATCTAAATTGTGACGCAGGCATGGTAGAGCAGAGAATGACGGTTATCCCATTAGCTTGAGCCAATTGAATCATCGATACGACGTTATCAAAAGTTTGCTCCAGAGTCATGGCATAGTCGTTGTGTGCTATGTCATTCGTTCCGGCGAGGATAACTACAGCTTGCGGCTTCAGATTGATTACATCCTGACGAAAACGGAGCAGCATTTGAGCAGAAACTTGCCCTCCGATACCTCTTCCTACGTAGCCATTCTCGGTAAAGAAGTCCGGATCGGCTGAAGGCCATGCGTCTGTTATAGAATTCCCCATGAATACCGCTTTTACCGGTTGCCGGATAGCCTGATTCTCTTTCTCATATCTACTGAGATTTGCCCAATCCTTCAAGGAGGCTTCTTGGGCAAATAATGGCATAATGGCTGCTAAGCATAAGGTAGCAATGAATAGATGTTTCATGATATAATAATTTAAGGTTAATAGATTTCTTTAGCTACACGGCGGACACTTTCCGAAGCCATCATCGTATAGAAATGAATACTGGGGACGTGATGGTGGATAAGCTCCTTACATTGTTCGATGCACCATTCCACACCTACCTCCTTTGCTTCTTCGTCAGTTTTGCACTTGCGTAGTTCTGCTGCAAAGGGCTCCGGTATATCCGAACGGAAGATACGTGGCAAGACAGTTAGTTGATTACAAAAGACAATCGGTTTAATACCCGGGATAATTGGTACTGTGATGCCTTCTTGCCGGCATCGTTCCACGAATGCAAAGTATTTTTGATTGTCGAAGAACATCTGCGTTACCAAATAGCTCGCACCATTCTTTACCTTTTCTTTGAGGTAATGGATATCCGACTCCATGTTAGGCGCCTCTTCATGCTTCTCTGGATAGCACGCCATGCCGTATGAGAAAGGTGTTTCGATGCCCTCAATGTGGGAACCGTCTAATGCAACGCCCTGATTGAAGCGGTTCACCTGTTCTTGCAGATCGGTCGCGTGTTCATGGTAATGCTCCGGATGCTGTTCTACTTCCAATGTTTTGATATCGCCTCTCAGCAGCAACAGGTTATTTACTCCCAAGAAATTAAGGTCGATAAGCGCATACTCTGTTTCATCTTTCGTGAATCCTTTGCAAATGATGTGCGGAACGCTTGGTATGCTATATTTGTTCTGTATAGCCGAAGCGATAGCCACCGAACCCGGACGTTTTCGGATATTCACTTTTCGCAGACTTCCGTCGGATTGGGGCTTATAAATGTATTCGCTATGATGGGACGTAATGTTGATGTACTTGGGGTCAAATTCCCGTAGTTTATCAATCACGTTATATACCTTCTGTATACTGTTCCCTTTAAGAGGAGGCAATATTTCGAACGAAAAAGCAGTTGTTTTGCTGTTGTTTATTAAGTCGATTACATTCATTCCTCTAAAATTTGACACAAATGTAGGAATTTTTCGTAGGAATACAAGTATTCTTCTGTTTTTTTACCTAATGAAAATAGGAGTATTTCGGTTCTTTAATTTTTCTCTTTCCGAGGATACGAAAAAGGTGCTGTGTCAAAATGAATACATAGCTCCTGTCTGTAATAATAAAAATAAGAAACGAAGTAAAAAAGCTCGTACTTTCCTAAGATATTAACACAGCTTCCTTGTCTCTTTTAAGTTGTGTGTAATATATTGATATTAAGTTTGCTATAAAAACAGCTGCACACATGCGAGGTTTGCTGTCAAAAATCAAGGCAAAATCCAAAAAAATCCACATAGTCCTTGCGTCTTCTAAAAATGTTGCGTAATATTGCAACCAAATTTATATAGAAACAGTAAAATAGACAAATGCAAACTTTCAATACATACCATACTTGGGCATTCATAACCCCCTTGCAGGGGTAATTTCTAACTTATGCCTATGTCGTAAAGCCGGGTATTCCCCTCTGCGGTATTTCTTATTTTTTTCATAAACAAATTCTATACATTTATAATACGATCAAACAAAGATGAAAGTATTAAAATTTGGCGGTACATCCGTCGGTACGGTTGAAAGCATTCTGAGTGTAAAAAAAATAGTAGAGTCGATAGAAGACCAAGTGGTTGTAGTCGTTTCCGCTTTAGGAGGCATCACGGACAAACTATTACTTACCTCGACTATGGCTGCTCATGGTGATGTAGCTTATGAAAAGGAATTTTCCCATATTGTCTCGAGGCATTTGGACATTATCGAAGGAGTAATCTCCGATATGGACAAGCGGCGCAGTGTGCAGATTCGCGTTATGAACCTGCTGGATGAATTAGGGAACATCCTGAGAGGGGTATTCCTAATTAGCGATTTGTCCGACAAGACCTCTGACGCAATTGTAAGCTATGGAGAACGTTTATCTTCTTTGATTATATCCAATGTCATAGATGATGCACAATTGTTCGATTCGCGCAAATTCATCAAGACTACCAAGCAATTCAATAAGCATATTGTTGACTTCAAACTAACCAATAAGCTGATAAAGGAGACTTTCAATCCATTGCCCAAGGTCTCATTAGTCCCGGGATTTATCTCTACCAGCAAAGAGAATGGTGAAGTTACCAACTTGGGACGAGGAGGTTCCGACTATACAGCTTCTATCTTGGCAACGGCTTTGGATGCCAATATTTTGGAGATATGGACGGATGTGGACGGCTTTATGACTGCTGATCCTCGGGTTATCAATTCGGCATACGTCATTGACCGCCTAAGTTTCACCGAGGCAATGGAGTTGTGCAACTTCGGTGCGAAGGTGATTTATCCGCCAACCATCTATCCTGTTTACCATAAAAATATCCCGATACGCATTCGTAATACCTTCAACCCCAGTGCTCGTGGCACTTATATCTCTCGTGCTAAAGAAAAAGCAACTGGAAAGGGATTGATTAAAGGTATTTCTTCCATAAATGATACATGCTTGATAACAGTACAAGGATTAGGTATGGTAGGAGTTATTGGCGTGAACTATCGTATATTCCGCACATTAGCAAAGAATGGTATTAGTGTGTTTATGGTATCTCAGGCAAGCTCGGAGAACAATACGACTTTTGCCGTTCGGAATGCAGATGCGGATTTAGCCGTAAAAGTATTAGATGAAGAATTTGCGCGTGAACGAGCTCAAGGAGACATGAACAATACTGTGGCCGAAAAAGACCTGGCTACGGTAGCTATCGTAGGTGAAAATATGAAACGCACACCGGGTATTGCCGGAAAGCTATTTGGCACATTGGGTAGAGCAGGAATCAGCGTCATAGCTTGTGCACAGGGTGCATCGGAGACGAATATCTCCTTCGTCATCAAACTTAAGTACCTACGCAAAGCACTTAACTCCATCCACGATTCTTTTTTTCTATCCGAGTATAAAGTGCTGAACCTTTTTGTCGTCGGAATTGGTACGGTAGGTGGTAATCTATTAGAACAAATCCGCATGCAACAGCCCAGACTAATGGAACAGAACGGCTTGAAGTTAAACATTGCAGGCATTGCCAACTCTAAAAAGGCTATCTTGAATCGAGACGGCATAAACTTAGACAATTATAAAGAAGAGCTTAATCGGAACGGACAAGAAAGTAATCCGGAAAAGTTATGTACAGATATATTGAACATGAATATCTTCAATGCTGTGTTTGTAGACTGTACGGCAAGCCCGGAAGTTGCTGCATTATATGGTCGACTCATGAATGGCAATGTTTCAATCGTTGCCGCTAATAAAGAAGCGTCCTCCTCTCCTTATGAAAACTATCAAACATTAAAGGAAACCGCCCGACACCGCGGTATCAAGTTCTTGTTCGAAACCAATGTGGGTGCCGGTCTGCCGATTATCAACACGATGAATGATCTTATCAATAGTGGAGATCATATCTTGAAATTGGAAGCCGTCCTATCCGGAACATTAAATTACATCTTCAACACCATGAGTGAGGATATTCCATTCAGTAAGACTATTCAGATGGCTATGGAAGCCGGATATACCGAACCTGACCCACGCATAGACTTGAGTGGAAAGGATGTCATCCGAAAGTTGGTTATCTTGGCGCGCGAAGCTGGTTATAAAATAGAGCAAAGTGACGTAGAAAAAAAGTTGTTTATACCGGACGCTTTCTTTCAAGGTTCATTGGATGATTTCTGGCGCAATATTCCTTCAATGGACGCTGAGTTTGAAAAGAAGAGAAAGCAGTTGGAATCCGAACATAAACGACTTCGCTTCGTTGCCAAAATGGAAAATGGCCATTGCGAAGTAGGATTGCAAACCTTCGATGCTCACCATCCGTTCTATGAGTTGGAAGGAAGCAACAACATTATCATGATTTCTACAGAGAGATACCACGAGTATCCGATGATTATTAAAGGATATGGAGCCGGAGCGGATGTTACAGCGGCAGGAGTATTTGCCGATATTATTTCAATTGCAAACATCCGATAATTGAATTCTAAATGAGAAGATAAATATTATGAAGACTCTTATCATTTTGGGAGACGGAATGGCAGATGAACCTATTGCTGCATTGGGAAACAAGACTCCTTTACAATATGCGCACACTCCATATATGGATCAATTAGCTTCTTTAGGGGTAACCGGACGGCTAAAAACCGTAGCTGATGGCTTCCATCCGGGAAGTGAAGTCGCCAATATGGCCGTATTGGGGTATGACTTGCCTACGGTGTATGAAGGGCGTGGAGTACTGGAAGCAGCAAGTATGGGAATAGAACTCCAGCCGGGCGATATGGCTATGCGCTGTAATCTAGTTTGTGTGGAAGGAGACATACTTAAAAATCATTCGGCCGGGCATATTTCTACCTCCGAAGCCGACTCGCTTATCCAAGTGTTGAACGAGCGACTGGGTTCAGAAAAAATACACTTCTACACGGGTGTGTCCTATCGTCATCTGTTAGTAATTAAGGGAGGCAGTAAACACCTGCGCTGTACTCCACCGCATGATATTCCTTTGCAACCATTTGCTCCTTATTTAATTCAGGCAGAGATTCCGGAAGCAGAAAGTACTTCCGCACTGCTGAATGAGCTTATCTTGAAATCGCAAGAGATATTAAAGGAACATCCTATAAATAGAGCCCGTGTGCAGGCTGGGAAAGATCCGGCAAACAGCATTTGGCCATGGTCGCCGGGAGAACGTCCTGCAATGAAAACCTTGCATGAACTATACGGTGTACGGCAAGGTTCTGTCATCAGCGCCGTCGATTTGATTCGGGGCATCGGCGTATATGCAGGATTGAAAGTCATTCATGTAGAAGGGGCTACCGGACTGTATGACACGAATTACGAAGGTAAAGCTCAAGCTGCATTGGAAGCCTTGAAGCAGGACGATTTTGTTTACTTGCATGTCGAAGCAAGCGATGAGGCCGGACATGAAGGCAACGTTCAATTGAAAATACAGACCATTGAGGATTTAGACCGGCGGGTTATAGGTCTGATAGTCGAGGCGCTGAAAGATTGGACGGACCCCGTAGCCATTGCCGTATTGCCCGACCATCCAACGCCTTGCGCTATTCGCACACACACGAATGTTCCAGTCCCGTTTCTTATCTACAAGCCGAATGCAGAACCGGATAAGGTTTCTTGCTTTGATGAACAATCTGTATTAAACGGCAAATATGGACTTTTAGAGAAAAATGAATTTATAAAGGAATTACTCAAATGAAATATTATAGTACAAACCATCAGGTACCCTTTGCCTCACTGAAAGAAGCCGTAGTGAAGGGACTAGCCGGAGATAAAGGACTTTATATGCCCGAACGCATCCGGCCGTTGGAAGAGAGCGTTATTCGAAATATGAAGAATAAGTCTTTCCAAGAGATAGCCTGCATTGTAGCACAGGCTTTTTTCGGAGAAGATATAGACGAAGAAACGTTAAACCAGATTGTATATGACACGTTAACTTTTGACACGCCGGTTGTCCCGGTCGAAGAAAATATCTACAGTCTGGAACTGTTTCATGGTCCCACATTGGCCTTTAAGGATGTGGGCGCACGGTTTATGGCTCGTCTTTTAGGTTATTTTATCAGCAGAGAAGGATTCCATGAAGTCAATGTGCTGGTAGCTACTTCCGGAGATACAGGTAGTGCCGTGGCGAATGGTTTCTTGGGGATTGAGGGTATCCACGTCTATGTTTTGTACCCGAAAGGGAAGGTCAGCCCTATTCAGGAATGCCAGTTCACCACCTTGGGGCAGAACATCACAGCATTGGAGATTGACGGCACATTCGACGATTGCCAAGCTTTGGTCAAAGCCGCCTTTATGGATGAAACACTGAACGCACACATGAGGCTGACCTCTGCCAATTCTATCAATGTGGCACGTTTCCTTCCGCAGGCGTTCTATTATTTTCATGCCTATGCGCAGATGGCACGCATGGGCAAGGCAGATGAGCTGGTAGTGTGTGTGCCCAGCGGAAACTTAGGCAACCTCACAGCCGGACTTTTTGCCCAACAAATGGGACTGCCTGTCAAGCATTTCATTGCAGCCAATAACCGTAACGATGTATTCTTGGAATATCTGAATACAGGCAACTATGCGCCTCGTCCTTCTATACAGACGATTGCGAATGCGATGGATGTGGGTGCACCCAGTAACTTTGCCCGTATCTTAGACCTTTATGGTAGAAATGCCGATGATGTGCATCAGGTCGTGTGCCAACATATCTCTGGAGCACGGTTTACAGATGAAGAAATAGCTCTTGCCATTTGCCAGACCTACCAAAACACCGGTTATCTGCTCGACCCACACGGTGCATGCGGCTATCAGGCTTTAGTGGATTATCTTTCCGGCAATGAAACGGGGATCTTCTTGGAAACAGCACATCCCGCAAAGTTTAAAGAGACTATCGACCGGATACTGCAAACCTCTATCCCTATCCCGCAAAAGCTACAGGCGTTCATGCAAGGCGAAAAGCAGAGCATCGGACTCCCCAAAACGTTTGATGATTTTAAGGCATTCTTGCTTTCACGTTAAGACAGCTTTTTTTGCTTCTTACTATAACCATTCTCTTCAGAGTCCATGAACTTAT
>CAZOKT010000058.1:7435-11561 GCA_964580505.1 uncultured Parabacteroides sp.
GACAGCTTTTTTTGCTTCTTACTATAACCATTCTCTTCAGAGTCCATGAACTTATAACTTCACGGACTCTGAACTTATTAACTTCATAGTGCGTGAACTTATAAGTTCAGAGTGTATGAACTTTTTTTGTTTCGGAGAATAGGGGGATTATTTCTTGAGAGCGGCGATGTTTTCTTTGAGAGCGGCAATCTTTGTCTCGGCATCGGTCTGCTTCTTGCGTTCCATTTCAATCACATTCGCAGGGGCCTTGCTGACAAACTTTTCGTTGCTGAGCTTCTTTAATACGCTTTGCAGGAAACCTTCTTGATATTTTAAGTCGGCTTCCAGTTTCTTCAATTCCTCTTCTACGTCAATCAAGTTTCCCAACGGAATGGCATATTCTGTTGTTCCCACCATAAAGGCAGCCGAGCCTTCTTGCTGGGTGCTACTTGTAGAGATGTCAGATAGGTTACAAAGCTTGGTGATAATCGAACCGAATGCCATTACCGGATTGTTTCCGATAACGTTTAATTCCAATTTCTCTTTCTGTGCGATGTTTTTTTGCAGACGGATGGTGCGAATGTTACTGATGACATCCTTCACGGTCTCGAATTGCGTAATGATGACTGTGTCGTAATCCGTCGGAGTTTTCTGGGTTTGTACCATTATGCTTTCACCCTCTTTCCGTTCGTAGATATGCTGCCAAAGCTCTTCGGTGATGAAAGGCATGAACGGATGCAAAAGTTTAAGCAATGTATCGAAAAAGTCCAGCGTCTTTTCATACGTGAGCTTGTCGATAGGCAAACCGTATGCCGGTTTGATAATTTCCAGATACCAGCTGGAAAACTCGTCCCAAAAGAGTTTGTAAATAACCATCAAGGCTTCACTCAGGCGATATTTCGAAAAGAGATCGTCCACTTCGGCTGCTGTTTTAGCCAATATTGCCTCAAACCAAACCGTAGCCAAATAGGCATATTCAGGTTGTTCGATGTCGGCTACGTTCCATCCTTTCACAAGGCGGAAAGCATTCCATATCTTGTTATTGAAGTTTCGTCCCTGTTCGCACAAAGTATCATCGAACAAGATATCATTCCCTGCAGGAGCAGAGAGCATCATACCCATACGCACACCATCGGCACCATATTTGTCGATCAGTTCCAATGGGTCAGGAGAATTGCCTAATGACTTCGACATTTTGCGCCCTATCTTATCACGCACGATTCCTGTGAAATACACATTCCGGAACGGCATATCATACATATATTCGTAGCCAGCCATAATCATACGTGCTACCCAAAAGAAAATGATGTCCGGACCTGTCACCAAGTCACTTGTTGGATAGTAATATTTGATTTCTTCATTGTCCGGGTCGAGAATGCCGTTGAATAAGGAAATAGGCCAGAGCCACGAAGAAAACCAAGTGTCGAGGCAATCCTCATCTTGACGCAAATCGGCAAGAGTCAGCGCAGTGTTTCCTGTCTTTGCTTGCGCTAACTTCAAAGCCTCTTCCGGTGTTTCGGCTACTACGTATCCACCTTCTGGCAAGTAATAAGCAGGGATACGATGTCCCCACCAGAGCTGACGGCTGATACACCAGTCTTTAATATTCTCCAACCAATTGCGGTAAGTGTTCTTATATTTGGGCGGGAAGAACTTCAGTTCGTCATGCATCACCGGAGGTAATGCCATATCAGCAAAGTGTTGCATCTTGAGGAACCATTGCATGGAGAGTTTCGGTTCGATAGGCACGTTTGTACGCTCCGAGAATCCTACCTTGTTCGTATAAGCCTCTACCTTTTCCATCAATCCTGCCTCAATCAAGTCTTGCTCGATTTGCTTGCGGACTTCAAAACGGTCCATACCTACATACAATCCGGCCGCTTCACTCAGTGTCCCGTTATCATTGAAAATATCGATGCTCTTCAGGTGATGTTTTTCGCCCAGCATATAGTCGTTCACATCGTGTGCCGGAGTTACTTTCAAACATCCTGTCCCGAATTCGATGTCTACATAATCATCTTCGATGACCGGAATAATGCGGTTTACCAGTGGTACGATAACTTGTTTGCCTTTCAGCCATTGGTTCTTCGGGTCGTTCGGGTTGATGCACATTGCCGTATCGCCCATGATGGTTTCGGGGCGTGTGGTGGCAACTATTGCATAACGTCCGTCCAGATCTCCGGCTACTTTATATCTCAAATAATAGAGTTTACTATGTTCTTCTTTGTAGATTACCTCTTCGTCGGAAAGAGCTGTAAGCGCTTTTGGGTCCCAGTTCACCATACGGACACCACGATAGATTAATCCCTTGTTGAACAAATCCACGAAGACGCGGATGACACTCTGGCTACGTGTTTCGTCCATGGTGAATGCAGTGCGGTCCCAGTCGCACGATGCACCCAGTTTACGAAGCTGTTTCAGGATAATGCCACCATGTTCTTCTGTCCAAGCCCACGCATGTTTCAAGAATTCTTCACGCGCCAGGTCTGTTTTTTTGATGCCCCCTTGTGCCAGTTTGTTTACCACTTTGGCTTCGGTGGCAATTGAAGCATGGTCTGTTCCCGGTACCCAACAAGCATTTTTCCCTTGCATACGAGCACGGCGGACAAGGATATCTTGGATAGTATTGTTCAGCATGTGCCCCATGTGAAGTACGCCCGTGACGTTCGGTGGAGGAATAACGATGGTGTACGGCTCGCGTCCGTCTGGTTTCGAACTAAATAGTTTGTTATCCAGCCAATACTGGTACCATTTTCCCTCCACATCTGCGGGATTGTACTTACTTGCTAATTCCATAATATGTATTGTTTTATTATTTTAGTGTTGGATTACGGTGGGCAAAATTACAACTTTTTTATTTATTCTACCCATTGGCGGAATTAAATTAACGTGAGTTCCAAAATAAATCAAAACAAAGAATGTTATCTGTACTAATAAACTCTACGTCAAAGAGTCTGTCTCAAAAAACATGAAATAATCTTTGCCTTTTTCTGATTTATGTATCCATATAACGGGCAGCTATTGCGGTTTTGTGTCCTTCTGTTATGATTTTTGTTAGTTTTTATGCTAAAATAAACAAGTAACGAAGTAATAGAAAGCGGCGAAGTGCAGAAAATTGGTTGAGAATGTGGCTATTACGCTACATTTCCCTCTCAATGAAAAGCTGAAGGAATCCGTAATATAGCGTAATGATGCAAATGTTCAGTTACCACATCATTACTGAGTGATACAGTCAAAGTGTGTTGCTAAGTGACTATATTTCTGCAATTTACATTATTTGCCACAGCTGTCTGTAGCTCACTATAAATTAATTTTATAACCATAAAAAGTGAGTTATGCGAAGTACCTTTAAAGTGTTATTCTACGTAAAGAAAGGCAGCGCGAAGCCTAATGGCAACCTGCCTTTGATGTGCCGCCTTACGGTGGACGGAAAAATCAAGCAGTTCAGTTGCAAGATGGATGTACCTTTGCGTCTGTGGGACGTGAAAAACAACAGAGCCTCGGGCAAGAGCATTGAAGTACAGAAAATCAACATTGCCGTTGATAAAATCCGGGTGGAAGTAAACCACCGTTATCAAGAGCTGATGCAGACGGATGGGTATGTCACTGCCGCCAAGTTAAAAGATGCCTATCTCGGTATTGGTGTCAAGCAGGAAACTCTATTGAAACTTTTTGACCAGCATAACAGCGAGTTTGCCAAGAAAGTGGGATACAGCAGGGCAAAAGGAACATTCCAGCGTTATGTGACCGTCTGCAAACATATCCGTGAGTTCCTACCTCATACCTACAAACGCGAGGATATTCCGCTGAAAGAGTTGAATCTTTCTTTCATTAACGACTTTGAGTATTTTCTGCGCACGGAAAAGAAACGCCGTACCAACACTATATGGGGCTACATGATTGTGCTGAAACACATCGTTTCCATAGCGTGGAATGACGGACGTCTGCTTTTCAATCCCTTTGCAGGGTATATCAACTCTCCTGAAAGTGTGGACAGAGGATATGTCACGAAAGAAGAAATACACACAATGATGGACACCGAGATGCCCGACAAGACACATGAACTTGTCAGGGACTTGTTCCTGTTCTCCACCTTTACTGGCTTGTCTTATTCCGATGTCAAGAACCTGACCAATGACAATTTACA
>CAZOKT010000059.1:0-11369 GCA_964580505.1 uncultured Parabacteroides sp.
TGTAGATGGGACAAAAAGTTAATCCGGTTAGTAATCGTTTAGGAATTATCCGTGGATGGGATTCCAATTGGTATGGCGGCAAGAATTACGGAGATACTTTATTAGAAGATAGTAAGATCCGTAAATATTTAAATGCCCGTCTTGCAAAAGCTAGTGTATCACGTATCGTTATTGAACGAACATTGAAGTTGATAACGATTACGGTTTGTACATCTCGTCCAGGTCTTATTATTGGTAAGGGCGGTAAAGATGTTGATACATTGAAGGAGGCATTAAAAAAGATTACCGACAAGGAAGTTCAGATTAATATCTTTGAAATTAAAAGACCAGAGTTGGATGCGGTAATTGTAGCTAATAATATAGCACGTCAATTGGAAGGTAAGATCGCTTATCGTCGTGCCATTAAAATGGCTATAGCTTCAACGATGAGAATGGGCGCAGAAGGAATTAAGGTTCAGATTTCCGGTCGTTTAAATGGTGCAGAAATGGCTCGTTCTGAAATGTATAAAGAAGGAAGGACTCCATTGCATACTTTTAGAGCTGATATTGATTATGCTTTGTCTGAGGCATTAACAAAAGTTGGTTTGATAGGTGTGAAAGTTTGGATTTGTCGTGGTGAGGTTTATGGTAAGAAAGATTTAGCTCCTTCTTTTACTACTACAAAAGATTCTACTCGTCGTGCTGATGCTTTCAGTGGAAATAGAGAAAAGAACTTTAAGAGAAAAAAGCTAATCGTTAAACGTTAGAATTTTTAAGGAAAATGTTACAACCAAAGAAAACCAAATTCAGAAGAGCTCAAAAGGGACGTGCTAAAGGTAATGCTCAGCGGGGTAACCAGTTGACTTTTGGATCTTTTGGTATAAAGTCGTTAGAAACTAGATGGATTACAGGACGCCAAATTGAGGCTGCACGTATTGCTGTAACTCGTTATATGCAACGTCAAGGTCAGGTTTGGGTGCGTATATTTCCTGATAAGCCAATTACAAAGAAACCGGCAGATGTGCGTATGGGTAAAGGGAAAGGTAATCCGGAAGGTTTTGTTGCTCCAGTTACTCCAGGTCGTATGATCTTTGAAATAGAAGGTGTTCCTTTTGATGTTGCTAAAGAAGCGTTGCGTTTAGGTGCGCAGAAACTTCCTGTAACGACAAAGTTTGTTGTGAGACGTGATTATGATATGCAAAATCAAAATGCGTAATTAGGTTATGAAGATTGCAGAAATTAGAGAATTAAGCACTGCTGAATTAGTAGAAAGAATTGATGCTGAGGTTGCAGTTTATGAACAGAAAGTGATTAATCACAACATTACTCCTAGTGAGAATCCTGCTCAGATTAGACAGCAGCGTAGGATGATAGCGCGCATGAAAACAGAATTGCGTCAAAGGGAACTTAATAATAAATAATTATGCCTGATGGGAACTAGAAATTTGAGAAAAGAAAGAACGGGCGTGGTTACGAGCAACAAAATGGATAAAAGTATCACTGTTGCTGTTAAATGGAAGGAGAAGCATCCTATTTATGGCAAATTCGTTAATAAGACGAAGAAATATCATGCTCATGATGAAAAAAATGAATGCAATATAGGCGATACTGTAAAAATTATGGAAACTCGCCCATTGAGTAAAATGAAAAGATGGAGATTAGTTCAAATAATCGAAAGGGCTAAGTAACATGATACAACAAGAGTCAAGACTAGTGGTAGCTGATAACAGTGGTGCAAAAGAGGCTTTATGTATCCGTGTATTAGGTGGAACAAGAAAGCGTTATGCCACTGTTGGTGATGTGATTGTAGTAGCGATTAAGAGCGTTATTCCGTCAAGTGATATTAAGAAAGGAGCGGTATCCAAAGCGATTATTGTTCGTACAAAGAAGGAAATTCGTCGTGCTGATGGCTCTTATATTCGGTTTGATGATAATGCTTGTGTATTACTGAATAATGCTGGCGATATTCGTGGTAGTCGTATTTTTGGTCCGGTGGCAAGAGAGCTTCGTGCAACTAATATGAAGATTGTTTCACTTGCTCCGGAGGTTCTTTAATACTTGAAAAATTTAGAGTAAATGAGCAAATTACATATAAAAAAAGGCGATATGGTTTTTGTTAATACTGGGGAAGACAAAGGCAGGATTGGACGTGTTCTATCGGTTTTAGTAAAAGAAAATCGTGCTATTATCGAAGGTATTAATATGGTATCTAAGCATACTAAACCTAATGCAAAAAATCCTCAAGGAGGAATAGAAAAGAAAGAAGCTCCTATTCATATTTCTAATTTGAACGTAATTGATCCAAAGTCAGGCAAACCGACTCGTATTGGACGTAGATTAAATGATAAAGGTGCTTTAGTGCGTTATTCAAAAAAATCAGGGGAGGAAATTAAGTAATGACCAATACTGCTAGTCTTAAGAAAGAATATCAGGACAGAATTGTTCCTGCTTTGATTAAAGAGTTCGGGTACAGGTCTGTTATGCAGGTCCCTGTATTGAAGAAAATTGTCATTAATCAGGGATTGGGTATGGCTACAGCTGATAAAAAAATTATTGATGTTGCTATTAGTGAACTTACTGCTATTACTGGTCAAAAGGCTGTTGCTACTGTATCTAAGAAAGATATTTCTAATTTTAAGCTCCGTAAAAAGATGCCAATTGGTGTGATGGTTACATTACGCCGTGAGCAGATGTATGAATTTTTAGAGAGGCTTGTGCGTATTGCTCTTCCTCGTATTCGTGATTTCAAAGGTATTGAAAGTAAATTGGATGGACGTGGTAATTATACATTAGGTATTCAGGAACAAATTATTTTCCCTGAAATAAATATCGATAATATTACCAAAATATTAGGAATGAATATTACTTTTGTAACCTCTGCTAAAACAGATGAGGAAGGTTATGCTCTGTTAAGAGAATTTGGTTTGCCTTTTAAAAATGCAAAAAAATAAGTAGTATATGGCTAAAGAATCAATGAAAGCCCGTGAGGTGAAAAGAGCTAAATTGGTAGCTAAATATGCTGCTAAAAGAGCTCAGCTTAAAGCAGAAGGTAATTATGAAGCCTTGCAGTTTTTACCTAAAAATGCTTCACCTGTTCGTTTGCATAATCGTTGCAAAATTACAGGTCGTCCTAAGGGATATATTCGTCAGTTTGGTATTTCTCGTATTCAATTGCGAGAAATGGCTTCACAAGGTTTAATTCCAGGGGTAAAGAAAGCAAGTTGGTAAGTATATTTGTTTAAATATTGTCCGGATGTCCGGATTAATTTAATTACTTATAATATGACAGATCCTATTGCAGATTATTTGACAAGATTGCGTAATGCAATTAAGGCGAAGCACAGAGTTGTTGAAGTGCCAGCGTCAAATTTAAAGAAAGAGATTACAAAAATTCTTTTTGAAAAGGGCTATATTCTGAATTTCAAGTTTGTAGAAGATGGTCCTCAAGGTACTATCAAAATAGCTTTGAAGTACGATTTGGTGAATAAAGTTAATGCGATAAAGAAACTAGAGAGAGTTTCTACTCCAGGTTTGCGTAGATACACGGGTTATAAGAATATGCCTCGTGTATTAAATGGTTTGGGAATTGCTGTTCTTTCTACTTCTAAAGGTGTGATGACTGATAAAGAGGCACGTGAGTTGAAGATTGGTGGTGAAGTTTTGTGTTATGTTTATTAATATAGGAGGAAGGAAGAATGTCAAGAATAGGAAAATTGCCAGTTCATATTCCTGCTGGTGTCACTGTTGCCGTTAAAGATGATATGGTGACTGTTAAGGGACCAAAAGGAGAACTTACACAAGCTGTAAATCCTGATATAAACATTGCGGTTGAAGGTGATTTGATTCATTTAATTCGTCCTACAGATGACAAAAATCATCGGGCTTTACATGGACTCTATCGTGCACTTATTCATAATATGGTAGTCGGCGTTTCTGAAGGATATAAGAAAGAGTTGGAATTAGTAGGTGTTGGTTATCGTGTGACTAATCAAGGACAAATATTAGATCTTTCATTAGGTTATACTCATAATATTTATCTACAATTGCCTAAAGAAGTAAAAGTAGAAACCAAGTCGGAGAGAAATAAAAATCCTCTGATTATCCTTGAGTCTGCAGATAAACAATTATTAGGGCAAATTTGTGCTAAGATTCGTTCATTCCGTATGCCAGAACCGTATAAAGGTAAAGGTATTAGGTTTGTGGGTGAAGAAATTCGTAGAAAATCTGGTAAGTCTGCAGGTAAGTAATCTACGTAAACTGAATTATTATGACAACAAAGGTAGAAAGAAGATTGAAAATAAAAGCAGGTGTTAGAGGAAAGATTTCAGGAACATCTGAACGTCCTCGCCTGACAGTGTTTAGAAGTAATAAGCAAATCTATGCACAGGTTATAGATGACACTATAGGTAAGACTTTGGCTTCAGCGTCATCTCTAAAAATAGTAGAGAAGGCACCGAAAAAAGAACAAGCAGCTAAAGTTGGTGAATTGATTGCCCAAAAAGCCCAAGAAGCAGGTGTACAAACTGTTGTTTTTGACCGTAATGGTTATCTGTATCACGGAAGAGTTAAAGAATTAGCTGACGCTGCACGTAATAGCGGCCTTAAATTTTAAGAAAAATGGCAGGAATTAATAATAGGGTTAAGTCGACCAATGACTTAGAGTTAAAGGATAGATTGGTTGCTATTAATCGTGTAACTAAAGTTACAAAAGGAGGACGTACATTTAGTTTTGCTGCTATTGTTGTAGTAGGAAATGAAGATGGTATTGTAGGCTGGGGGTTAGGAAAAGCCGGTGAAGTAACTACAGCTATTGCTAAGGGTGTAGAAGCCGCTAAAAAGAATTTGATTCGTGTTCCTGTTCATAAAGGAACTATTCCTCATGAACAATTAGCCAAATTTGGTGGAGCACAAGTATTGATTAAGCCGGCTTCTCATGGTACAGGAGTAAAGGCTGGTGGTGCAATGCGTGCTGTATTGGAAAGTGTTGGAATTACAGATGTTTTAGCTAAGTCTAAGGGCTCCTCAAATCCTCATAATTTGGTAAAGGCAACTATTGCTGCTTTATCTGAGCTAAGAAGTCCTTTTACTGTGGCTCAAAATAGAGGAATTTCTGTTGAAAAAGTATTTAGAGGTTAATTGGGAGGTTCGTTTTATGGCAACAATTAAAATTAAGCAAGTAAAAAGTAGAATAAAATGCCCGAAAGACCAAAAAAGAACTTTGGATGCGCTGGGTTTGAAAAAACTTAATCAGGTGGTTGAACATGAGGCAAATGCTTGTATTTTAGGTATGGTCGCTAAAGTAAAACATTTGGTTACAGTTGTTGAGTAAAAAATGATAAGTAATTAAAGGTAAAAGATATGAATTTGTCAAGTTTAAAACCAGCAGCGGGTTCTGTTAAGACTAGAAAGAGAATCGGACGTGGTCCGGGTTCTGGTTTGGGTGGTACTTCCACGAGAGGGCATAAAGGAGCTAAATCTAGATCTGGTTATAAAAATAAAATTGGTTTTGAGGGAGGTCAAATGCCGATTCAGAGACGTTTGCCTAAATTTGGATTCAAGAATATTAATCGTGTTGAATATAAAGCAATCAATATCTCTACATTGCAGCAGTTAGCTGAAGCTAAGAATTTATCAAAGGTTGGTATCGACGAGTTAGTAAAAGCTGGTTTTATTTCAACTTCTCAATTAGTAAAAATTCTAGGTAATGGTAGTTTGACCGCTAAGTTAGAAATTGCAGCTCATGCATTTTCTAAATCAGCAGAGGCTGCAATAGAAGCTGCAGGTGGGACTATAGTTAAACTCTAATATATGAGAGCTGTTGAAACTATAAAGAATATCTGGAAGATAGAGGATCTGAGAAATCGGATCCTCACCACTCTTCTGTTGGTGGTAATATATCGTTTTGGTACATTTGTTGTTCTTCCTGGTATTGATCCTAAAGCATTAACCGCTTTGCAAGAACAAACAAGAGGAGGCTTGATGGCACTATTAGATATGTTTTCTGGTGGTGCATTTTCTAATGCATCTATTTTTGCATTAGGTATTATGCCTTATATCTCAGCTTCTATTGTTATGCAATTGTTGGCTATAGCCGTTCCTGCTTTTCAAAAATTGCAGCGAGAAGGAGAAAGTGGGCGTCGGAAAATAAATCAGTGGACTCGTTATTTGACGGTTGCTATTTTGTTATTCCAAGGTCCTACTTATTTAGTCAATTTAAGTGTTCAATTAAAGGCCGTAGGAGCATCCTTACCTGCTGGTATTTGGTTTACGATATCCTCAACCATTATATTGGCGGCTGGAAGTATGTTTATTCTGTGGTTGGGCGAAAGAATTACGGATAAGGGCGTTGGAAATGGCATTTCTTTTATTATTTTAGTAGGTATCATAGCTCGTTTGCCGCATTCTCTGTTCCAAGAATTTATTTCAAGGACAAGTGAGAAAACTGGCGGTTTAGTTATGTTTTTATTTGAAATGTTATTTTTGTTGTTAGTTATCGCCGGTGCAATTATGCTTGTTCAAGGAGTTCGTAAAGTGCCAGTGCAGTATGCTAAGCGAATTGTAGGTAATAAACAATATGGTGGTGCACGTCAGTACATTCCACTAAAGGTGAATGCTGCTAATGTAATGCCAATTATTTTTGCTCAAGCTATAATGTTTATACCTATTTCTATTGTGGGTTTTTCTAATACTGGTGAACAATCTGGTTTCTGGGCTGCATTTATGGATAATACAGGTTTTTGGTATAATTTTGTATTTGCCGTTTTGATTATTCTGTTTACCTATTTTTATACCGCTATTACGATTAATCCGACTCAAATGTCTGATGATTTGAAGAGAAACAATGGTTTTATTCCGGGTATTAAGCCAGGTAAACAAACTAAAGATTATTTAGATACAATTATGGATCGCATTACTTTGCCGGGAGCTATATTTTTAGCAGTGGTGGCTATTTTGCCTGCATTTGCTAGATTGGCGGGAGTAAGTATGGCGTTCTCTCAATTTTTTGGTGGTACATCTTTATTGATTTTAGTAGGCGTGGTGTTAGATACATTGCAACAGGTTGAAAGTCATTTGTTGATGCGTCATTATGATGGATTGTTGAAGTCTGGTAGAATTAAAGGGCGTTCGGGTATCGTTGCTGCTTATTGATTTCGATGATATATTTAAAAACTGATGAAGAAATAGAATTGATGTATAATGCTAATCAGTTAGTGGGAAGAACATTAGCTGAGGTTGCTAGGCACATTGTCCCAGGTGTCTCAACACTTGAATTGGATAAAGTAGCAGAAGAGTTTATTAGAGATAATGACGCAGTTCCTGCTTTTTTAGGATATGAAGGTTTTCCTAATTCTATTTGTACTTCTGTAAATGAGCAAGTAGTACATGGAATACCTTCTTCCAAGTCAATTTTAAAAGAAGGTGATATTGTATCTGTTGATTGTGGTACAATTTTAAATGGGTTTGTAGGGGATTCTGCTTATACTTTTTGCGTGGGAACAGTTGATTCAAAGATTAAGAATCTATTGAAAGTTACCAAAGAATCGTTATATTTGGGGATTCAGTCAGCGATTGTAGGTAAGCGTTTGGGAGATATCAGTAATGCGATTCAGACTTATTGTGAGTCTTTCAATTATTCTGTGGTTAGAGAATTAGTTGGGCATGGTATAGGACGGAAGATGCATGAAGAACCGGAGGTGCCGAATTATGGACGTAAAGGTTGTGGACCTTTATTGAAAAGCGGAATGTGTATTTGCATAGAACCAATGATTAATATGGGCAGTAAAAATGTTGTTGTTGAGAAAGATGGTTGGACAGTTCGAACAAAGGATCGTAAATGTTCTGCTCATTTTGAACACTGCATTGCTATACGCCCTGAAGGTCCTCGTATTCTGTCTTCATTTGAGTTTTTAGAAAAAAATTAGGTGGTAATGTAATTTGATTTTATATGGCTAAACAAGCGGCAATTGAACAAGATGGCGTAATTGTAGAAGCATTGTCAAATGCAATGTTTCGTGTGGAACTGGAAAATGGACATGAAATTACAGCTCATATCTCTGGAAAAATGAGAATGCATTATATCAAGATTCTTCCAGGAGATAAAGTGCGTGTTGAGATGTCTCCATACGATTTATCAAAAGGTCGGATTGCTTTTAGATATAAATAAAAATATTAATAGATATGAAAGTAAGAGCTTCTTTGAAAAAACGTACCCCAGATTGTAAGATCGTTAGAAGAAAGGGACGTTTATATGTAATTAACAAGAAAAATCCTAAGTATAAAGTACGTCAGGGATAATTTTATTATTTTTGCGAAATAATTAAAGTAAGGATATGGCTATAAGAATAGTTGGTGTAGATTTGCCACAGAATAAAAGAGGTGAAATTGCGTTGACTTATATTTATGGTATAGGTCGTAGTGCTGCTAACTCTATTTTGGCAAAAGCTGGTGTAGATCGTGATATTAAAGTGCAAGATTGGACTGATGATCAAGCTGCTAAGGTACGTGAAATTATTGGAGCTGAGTATAAAGTGGAAGGTGATTTGCGTTCTGAAGTTCAGCTGAATATTAAACGTTTGATGGATATCGGTTGTTATAGAGGTATTCGCCATCGTTTAGGATTGCCTTTAAGAGGACAGAAAACAAAGAATAACTCTCGTACGCGTAAAGGCAAGAAAAAAACTGTTGCAAATAAGAAAAAAGCTACTAAATAATAAGGTTTAAATATGGCAAAGAAAACAGTCGCTGCAAAGAAGAGAAATGTAAAGGTTGACGCATACGGTCAAGCTCACATTCATTCTTCTTTTAATAATATTATTGTGTCTCTTGCCAATAGCGAAGGTCAAGTTATAAGTTGGTCTTCTGCTGGTAAGATGGGATTTAGAAGCTCTAAAAAGAACACTCCATACGCTGCTCAAATGGCAGCTCAGGATTGTGCAAAAGTGGCTTATGATTTGGGTTTGCGTAAGGTGAAGGTGTATGTTAAAGGACCGGGTAATGGACGGGAGTCTGCTATTAGAACGATTCATGGTGCAGGAATTGAGGTAACAGAGATTATTGACGTTACTCCGCTTCCACATAATGGATGTCGTCCTCCTAAAAAAAGAAGAGTATAATTAAACTTTAGTTCTTTAATATTGAATCTGGAATTGTGAAATAGATTGCATATAGAACCTTTACCTCTCTGTAATCGCGGCTGCACGGTCACAGATTCGAATAAAACATTAAAAATAATAGAAGAAAATGGCAAGATATACTGGACCAAAAACAAGAATTGCTCGTAAATTCGGTGAAGCTATCTTCGGTGCGGATAAAGTTCTTTCTAAGAAAAACTATCCTCCTGGACAGCATGGTAATTCTCGGAAGAGAAAGACCTCTGAATATGGCATTCAGCTTCGCGAGAAACAAAAGGCTAAATATACTTATGGGGTATTGGAAAAACAGTTTAGAAACTTGTTTGATAAGGCTTCTCGTTCAAAAGGTATTACGGGTGAGGTGTTGCTTCAATTATTGGAAAGTCGTTTGGACAATGTCGTATTTCGTTTAGGCATTGCTCCAACAAGAGCCGCCGCTCGTCAGCTTGTTTCTCATTGCCATATTACAGTTGATGGACAGGTTGTGAATATACCATCTTATACTGTTAAAGCAGGTCAAATTGTTGGTGTTCGTGAGAAATCTAAATCTTTAGAAGTAGTTGTTGATGCTTTGACTGGTTTTAATCATAGCAAATATCCTTGGATTGAATGGGATCAGAGTTCTATGTGTGGTAAGTTATTACATTTGCCGGAAAGAGCTGATATCCCTGAAAATATTAAAGAACAGTTGATCGTAGAATTATATTCTAAATAATATTAATTCCATGGCGATATTAGCATTTCAAAAACCCGATAAAGTGTTAATGTTAGAAGCGGACAACTTTTTTGGAAAGTTTGAGTTTCGTCCGTTGGAACCTGGTTATGGTATTACTATAGGTAATGCCTTACGCCGTATTCTCTTGTCTTCATTGGAAGGGTTTGCTATTACGTCTATCAAAATTGACGGGGTTGATCATGAATTTGATACAATCCCAGGTGTTCTTGAAGATGTTACTAATATAATCCTGAATTTGAAACAAGTACGCTTTAAGCATATTGTTGATGACATTGAGAATGAAAAAATAAGTATTACTGTTTCGGGTTCGGAAGTGTTCAAGGCTAGTGAGATAGGTGAACAGTTATCTGGATTTGAAATATTGAATCCAGATTTGACTATTTGTCATTTAGATCCGAATGCAAGTTTTCAGATTGAATTAACGATTAACAAAGGACGTGGTTATGTTCCTGCTGATGAAAACAGAAAGCCGGGAGACGATGTTCATGTTATTGCTATCGACTCTATTTATACGCCGATTCGCAATGTTAAATATACAATTGAAAACTTTCGTGTTGAGCAAAAAACGGATTACGAAAAATTGATTTTTGAAATAACCACCGATGGTTCTATTCATCCAAAAGAGGCATTGAAAGAAGCTGCTAAAATCCTTATTCATCATTTTATGTTGTTCTCTGATGAGAAGATTGCAATGGAAACAAATGACAATGACGGAAATGAAGAGTTTGATGAAGAAGTGCTTCATATGCGCCAGCTTTTGAAGAGTAAATTAGCCGATATGGATCTATCTGTTCGTGCTTTGAACTGTTTGAAAGCTGCTGATGTTGAAACATTAGGTGAATTGGTTAAGTTCAACAAAAATGATTTGTTGAAATTCCGTAACTTTGGTAAGAAGTCGCTCACCGAATTAGATGAGCTTTTGGAGAGCCTGAACCTTTCGTTCGGTATGGATATCTCAAAATATAAATTAGATAAAGAGTAAGTATAACGATGAGACATAATAGAAAAATAAATCATTTAGGCCGTACAAACACTCACCGTAACGCGATGCTTTCGAATATGGCTTGTTCTCTGATTAAGCATAAGAGAATTTTTACTACGACAGCTAAAGCAAAAGCACTTCGTAAGTTTATAGAACCATTAATCACAAAGTCGAAGAATGATACAACGCATTCGAGACGTGTGGTCTTCAGCAATTTGCAGGATAAATATGCTGTAACTGAGTTGTTCAAGGACGTTTCTCAGAAGATTGGAGATCGTCCGGGTGGCTATACTCGTATTATCAAGACAGGTAATCGTTTGGGTGATAATGCAGCAATGTGTTTCATAGAATTAGTAGATTATAACGAAAATATGAAGAAAGATGCTGCATCTAAAAAGACTTCAAGGACGCGTCGTTCTCGTAAGAAATCGACTGTTCAGGTCGAGATTCCTGTTGGTGAGGAAAAGACTGCTGAATAAAGGAAATATAGGTTGGAGTTATATGTGAAAAGAGGCTGTCTCAAAATAAAATGACTCCAAAA
>CAZOKT010000060.1:0-5968 GCA_964580505.1 uncultured Parabacteroides sp.
TATATTTGCACGCAAACAAAATAGAACGAATGAAATATAATACACAGGAAAAGAAATTGGCTTTACCAGAGTATGGTCGCAATATTCAGCGCATGGTTGATTATTGCATTACGATAAAGGATAGAGACGAACGGAAGCGTTGTGCGAATACCATTATTAATGTAATGGGAAATATGTTTCCGCACTTGCGTGATGTAAATGACTTCAAACATATTTTGTGGGATCATTTGGCTATTATGGCTGACTTCAAATTGGACATTGATTATCCGTATGAAATCGTAAAGAAAGAGAATCTCTATACACATCCTCCGCAGATTCCCTATAAGAACTCACATATGCGGTATCGGCATTATGGAAAGACGTTGGAACTGATGATTAAGAAAGCTACAGAATATGAGCCGGGTCCTGAAAAAAGCCAGTTGGTTAAATTGTTGGCTACGCAGATGAAGAAATCTTTCTTGACTTGGAATAAAGAGTCCGTTGATGATAGAAAGATATTCAAAGATTTACAAGAGCTTTCGAATGGCATGATAGTTTTGAATGAAAATGAGCATAAACTGGCGGAAAGCCGTGAGATTTTGGCTCGAAACAATGCTAATAACAGCTCAAAGCGAAATAACTTCTCAAGAAAAAACAACAGATGAGTTCGTTTGTCATAGAAGGCGGACATCGGTTATCCGGCGAGATTATCCCGCAAGGCGCCAAGAATGAAGCGCTGGAGGTAATCTGTGCCGTGTTGCTTACTCCGGAGAAAGTAACCATTCATAATGTTCCTGACATTTTGGACGTGAATAATCTTATCCAGCTTTTGCGTGATATGCGTGTGAAAGTTGAACGTCCGGAAGTGGATACTTATATTTTCCAAGCTGATGACATTGACTTGGATTACTTACAAACAGAGGACTTTTTGCGGAGAAGCGCATCATTGCGTGGCTCGGTGATGATAGTGGGTCCTTTGGTAGTTCGTTTTGGTAAAGCGTTAATCCCCAAACCCGGAGGAGACAAGATAGGGAGACGTCGGTTGGATACGCATTTTATCGGTATACAAAAGTTGGGAGCTTCTTTCTCGTACGATGCGGATAGGCAGGTTTATATTGTAGAGGCAAAACATCTGAAAGGTACTTATATGTTATTGGATGAAGCTTCTGTTACGGGTACTGCTAATATCTTGATGGCGGCGGTATTGGCAGAGGGAAAGACGATTATCTATAATGCAGCGTGCGAACCTTACTTGCAACAACTCTCTACCATGTTGGTTCGTATGGGAGCTCATATATCTGGGATTGGTTCTAATCTCCTTACAATTGAAGGAGTTAAGGCATTAGCCGGCACGGAACATACTATTCTGCCAGATATGATAGAAGTGGGTAGTTTTATCGGTATGGCTGCCATGACAGGTTCTGACATACGCATCAAGAATACACACTTTGATGTGTTGGGCATTATCCCGAACTCTTTCCGCAGGTTGGGCATTACCATTGAGCAAGAGGGCGATGATATTCACATTCCTACGCATGATTTGTATGAGATAGAGACTTTTATTGATGGGTCAATCATGACAATAGCGGATGCACCTTGGCCGGGTTTAACTCCCGATTTGCTGAGTGTCTTTTTGGTTGTGGCCACACAAGCAGTCGGCAGTGTGTTGATTCATCAGAAAATGTTCGAGAGCCGCCTCTTCTTTGTGGATAAACTTATCGATATGGGTGCACAGATTATCTTGTGTGACCCTCATCGGGCTACGGTTATTGGTTTAGGGCATCGTTTCAAGTTGCGCGCCTCCAATATGGTGTCACCGGATATCCGTGCGGGAATCGCCTTATTGATTGCAGCAATGAGTGCAGAAGGTACAAGTACGATTCATAATATTGACCAGATAGACAGAGGATATCAGAACGTGGATAAGCGTTTGAATCAGATAGGCGCACGCATTACGCGTTTGTAAAATGATAAAAGGACAACGTGTATGATTAATCCGAATGAAGTATTCCAAATAGGACAATTTGCTAAACCACATGGCATTAGAGGTGAGATTACATTAATTACGGACTATGACCTGATTGAGAATCTGGAAGAACAGAATGAACCTTATATCATTTGTGATATGGAAGGCATCTTGGTCCCTTTTTTTATCGAGGCGTATCGTTATAAAACAAATGCTTCCATGCTTTTGAAATTGGAAGGCGTAGATACGGAAAGTGAAGCGAGAGAGTTTGTGGGCAGGTCGGTTTATTATCCGTTGAATAAAGTTGATGCGGAGAGTCTCACAGAAAATATGTCTTGGCATAACTTTATTGGCTTCAATGTTATAGATAAACATCTGGGAGAAATAGGGGAAATTATTGATGTGGATGATTCCACGCTGAATGTTCTTTTCCAGATATCCCATGAAGGTCGTGAGATTTTATGCCCGGCAACGGATGAGTTTATAGTTAATATTGACTATGAAGATAAGCATATTTTTGTTGCAATGCCGGAGGGGTTGCTTCATTTGTAAATAAGCCTATGAAGTGGAAAAGAAGTAAGACAAAAGGACACAGGCCATCGTTCTGGAAGCGCATACGCTTCAAGTATAAGTTTTCATTCATTAATGAAAACACTTTAGAGGAAGTATGGGCTATCCGGCTGTCTCAATTATCGGTCTTTCTTTCTTTTGCCGTGTTTGCTTTCTCATTAGTGGCATTTACTGCGTTTATCATTATTATGACGCCTATACGTAATTATCTTCCCGGTTATCTGGATGTTGAAGTGCGAAAGAACATCATGGATAATGCTTTAAGGGCGGATTCGTTGGAGCGTATGATGCAGATTCAGGATTTATACTTGCGAAATGTGACGGAGATTATCTCCGGAAATATCCGATTAGACTCTATCCGGCAGATTGATTCGTTGGCAAGGTCGGTTGCAGATTACGACATTCCACGCAGCAAAGAAGAATTGGATTATGTGAATGCTTTCGAACAGGAAGAAAAATATAACCTGACTGTGCTGAATGTGAATCCCGCTCCGCTGGAAGGACTCTTTTTCTATAAGCCGGTGAATGGCATTATCTCCTCGCAGTATCAGGCAAATATCCAGCATTTTGGCGTGGATATAGCTGCATCGCCCAATGAGAGCGTATTGGCAACATTGGCAGGGACAGTCATTTATGTGGGGTATGACCCTAATCATGGAAATGTGATTCAGATACAACATAAGAATGGATTCGTATCGGTTTATAAGCATAACAAACTTCTGCTGAAGGAGCTTGGTGAGCAAGTCGTGGCAGGCGAAGCTATCGCTTTGGTGGGAAATACCGGCATACTTTCGACAGGACCGCACCTGCATTTCGAGCTTTGGTATAATGGCAAACCGATTAATCCGGAAGACATCATTGTATTTTAAACAAAATGGAATGAAACGACAATTAGCCATATTAGGTTCAACAGGTTCAATTGGCACACAAGCCTTAGAAGTGGTGGCAGAACATCCTGACCGCTTTGAGGTATATGCGCTGACGGCTAATAACCAAGTTGATTTATTGATTAATCAGGCACGCAAATTCATGCCTGAGGTAGTAGTGATTGCTAATGAAAAGAAATATCCGGAGCTGAAGGAAGCGCTGGAAGATTTACCTATTAAGGTGTGGGCTGGCTCGGAAGCCATTGCGCAAGTGGTGCAGGCATCTCCAATTGATATGGTTTTGACAGCTATGGTTGGTTATGCCGGATTGAAACCTACCATTGCCGCTATCCGGGCGGGTAAAGCGATTGCGCTGGCGAATAAGGAGACTTTGGTCGTGGCCGGCGAGCTTATCACCGAGCTTGTGGAGGAACATCATGTGCCGCTTTTGCCGGTCGATTCGGAACATTCTGCTATCTTTCAGTGTCTGAACGGGGTATATGATAATCCGATAGAGAAGATTCTCTTAACGGCATCGGGAGGTCCTTTCCGGCAAAAAACGTTGGAAGAGCTGGCTTCAGTTACCAAAGACCAGGCGTTGAAGCATCCGAATTGGCACATGGGGGCGAAGATTACGATAGATTCTGCTTCGATGATGAATAAAGGTTTCGAGATGATTGAAGCCAAATGGTTGTTTGGCGTTTCTCCGGAGCAGATTCAGATAGTGGTGCATCCGCAATCGGTGATTCATTCGATGGTTCAGTTTGAAGATGGGGCGGTGATAGCTCAATTGGGTGTTCCGGATATGAAGCTGCCTATTGCCTATGCCTTTTCCTATCCGGAGCGTATGAAGAGTAAAGAGCCGCGATTGGATTTCATGCAGTATGCTTCATTGACCTTCGAAGAGCCCGATATGCGCCGTTTTCGTAATCTGGCTTATGCTTTCGAGGCGATTCGTCAGGGAGGAAATATGCCTTGTATCCTGAATGCGGCAAACGAAATTGTGGTGAATGCTTTCCTACATGACCAGATTGGGTTTTTGCAAATGAGCGACATCATCGAACAGACTATGGCTAAATCCACTTTTATTCTGAAACCCACCTATGAGGATTATGTACAAACCGATGCAGAAGCCCGCCAGTTGGCTTTGCAACAGATTTCATAACAGTAAAAGAAAAACGATAGAAACAATATGGAAACATTTTTGATTAAGGCACTTCAACTTATGCTAAGCCTATCTATCTTGGTGCTTGTGCATGAGTTCGGTCATTTTCTCTTTGCCCGCATCTTCAAGGTGCGTGTAGAGAAGTTTTACCTTTTCTTTGACCCGTGGTTCTCGCTCTTTAAGTTTAAACCGAAGAATAGCGAAACAGAATATGGCGTGGGTTGGCTTCCTTTGGGAGGTTATTGCAAGATAGCAGGTATGATTGATGAGAGTATGGACAAAGAAGCGATGGCGCAGCCGCCCAAGCCATACGAGTTCCGTTCGAAGCCTGCCGGACAACGTTTGCTGATTATGATTGGCGGCGTGCTGTTTAACTTCCTTCTTGCGCTGTTTATCTACTCGATGATTCTTTTCCATTGGGGCGATACGTATCTTCCGCTGAAAAACATGAAGATGGGTATGGATTACAGCGAGACTTTCCATGACATCGGTTTCCAGGACGGGGATATTTTGCTGAAAGCTGATACAATTACGCTGGAACGCTTCGGTGAGGATTGCTTGCGCAGCGTTATCGAAGCAAAGACGGTTACGGTATTGCGTAACGGGACAGAGACGGTTATCCCGATTCCCGAAGACCTGATGCAGCGCCTTCTGCGCGATAAAAAAGGCTTTGCCAGTATGCGTTTCCCGATGATTGTCCGCAGCTTGCCCGATTCGACCACCGCAGCGGCTTTAGCGGGTATCCAGCCGGGCGATAGTGTCCTTTCGGTCAACGGTGAGGCAACGCCGACCTTTACGGATGCATTTATAGCTTTCAATAAGTTGAGAGGGCAAGAGATTCGGTTAGGTATCTCGCGCGGCGGCGTGCACGATACTTTGACCATGCAGGTCGATTCGTTGGGAAAGATAGGCGTGGTGGTGGTATCACCGACGGAGATGTACGAGATGGTTACGCTCAAATATAACTTCTTCCAGTCTTTCCCTGCCGGAATCAAGAAGGGCGTAAGTACATTGACGGGATACATGAACGACATGAAGTATGTCTTTACGAAAGAAGGGGCAAGCAGTCTGGGCGGATTCGGCGCGATAGGCAGCCTTTTCCCGGCTACGTGGAACTGGGAGCTTTTTTGGGAGCGCACCGCATGGCTTTCTGTCATTCTTGCTTTTATGAATATTATTCCGATACCGGCGCTGGACGGTGGGCACGTCATGTTTCTTCTCTATGAGGTCATCGCCCGCCGCAAACCGAGCGACAAGTTCCTAGAACGCGCGCAGATGGCAGGCATGGCATTTCTCCTCATGCTGCTGCTTTATGCAAACGGAAACGACATAATCCGCTATTTCTTCCAATAGCCAGAGAAGAGAGAGAGGCTGCCTCCGAATTCATTCCGAGACAGCCTCTTTTTGCTTTTTATGGCATTT
>CAZOKT010000060.1:6068-11221 GCA_964580505.1 uncultured Parabacteroides sp.
TGAACTTACCGCTTCATGCACTATGAAATTTTATGCTCTTTTTCTTTTATGCATCGGTTTCCATCAGATCAGTATCCTGCATTTTGACTCCAGTTCGTATTGGCATTGAGTACATCCACACTTAGCGGCCACAGACGGTACTGTGGATTAGCAGCATCGGGGTTAAAGTCATACTTGAAGCCCCAGTCGCGCTCGAAGTCACCGAAGCGAATCAAGTCGTTGCGACGCCAGTGTTCATCTAAGAACTCACGGCCACGCTCGTCCAGAATCTCTTGCAGACTCGGGTCATGGTCGAGCAACGGAGCGTTGACGTATGCACGGATTTGATTGAACAGGCTCATTGGCGTATCGCCGTTGGTAGCCGTTCCGCCACGGGTAATGGCCTCGCACTTCATCAGGATTACATCGGCATACCTGAAGATAGGTACATCATTGTCCTGATTACGACTGTACAGATTGTAATCGTTAATATCCGGGAAGAACTTGATGGAACGGTACCCCTGAGTCCAACCTGTAAGAGTGGCACCACAGTTCAAGTCACCGTCGGGAACCTGTTCGTTACCATCCGAATCTATACCGGAAGCCAAGGTGATAGACTTGGTGAAAGTGACGTTCTCGCCGTTATAGGTATTGCGTACACTGGTCGGTTCGCCGGTGTTATTGTCATATTGATACACGTCGAACGTATCCAAGCCGATGTTCTCACCCGTGCTACCGGCAATCACGTCGTTGCGGCGGTCGCCCGGCAGGCAGAACAGTTCCACAAATTCCGGAGTCAGCGTCATGTTTCCGCCTACAGAGTTGGTCATCTCAATGCTATAGAAACCGTTACTGTTCTGTCCACGACGCCATGTGCGGAAACGGGCGTAAGTTAAACCTTGAGCGGTAACGGCATCATAAGGCATGGCATAGATGAAGTCGCGGATATGCGAACCGTTGGTGTACAAAAACTTCTCCTTATAGTCGTCGCTCAGGTCGAAGTAACCGGAAGCAATGATACGGTCGCAAGCGGCGATACAATCATCCAGCTTTTCATTGGCTGCGTCGGCTGACCAGCTGGTACTGGTTACATCCTGCGTGTACACATTCCAATTGATATACAGCTTGGCCAGCAAGGCATCTACCATCCAGCGGGTCGGTTTGCCGTAGGTAGAAGCATCTACATTTTCGTAGCAGTTGTCGCGTACTTCCAACAGTTCTGATTCAATCCAGCGGGCAACATCTTCACGTGGTGAACGATCGATGACTTCATCGTCTTCCAGCAAATGATCCAAGATTGGCGTATCGCCCCAATGATCCATGATCATGAAGTGATAGAATGCACGTACGGCACGCACCGGAGTCAGGTCTTCATCTGACACACCACCTGCACTCAAGTCAAACATTATACGGTTGCAATTGATAATGGCGCTTTGCAAATCATTAAAAACATTCAACTGATTGGCAGAGTTTGTCGGGCTGATCATGTGTAAGGAGAAGTTTGCCATATCTCGGCCATTCAAGTAGTCTGAATCAAAGCTTACTGCTGTGTACTCATCCGAGTTGCAGGACACGCCTTCGTCAAAACGACGGCCAAGAGCCTCACGGAATCCGTAGAACGCATTGCTCATCTGGGCTTCTACTGCAATTTCTGAGTCGGGCATTTCCGTATATTGAGACTTGATGTCCACATCCAAATCAGTACAACCGATGGTCGTGAGCGCCAACAGCGTACCGGTTAATATATTTCTCGTTTTCATATCTTTCAAATTCTTATATTGAGGGTTAGAAATTTATGTTTACGCCTACCATGAATGTACGGGTACGTGGGTAAGTAGCGTTACGCCAGTCGATGCCCGGAGTCAGACCACCGAGGTCAACTTCAGGGTCAATACCTTTGTAACCGGTGATGGTGAAGACATTGTTGCACGTAGTATATAAACGCAAGTTATTGATGTAGTTGCCAATCTTTCCGAAGTTGTAACCCAACGTCAAGGTAGACAGGCGCAAGTAAGAACCGTTCTCAAGATAACGATCGGAAGGTGCATGAGCACGGGTATCACTGACATAATCTCCACTGATTGCCTCTACCAATACGTTTTTACCATTTGCAATCATACCTATGTTATTATAATAAGCACGGGTAGCGTTGAATATTTTATTGCCGGCTACGCCCTGAAAGAAAGCAGTCAAAGTCCAGTTCTTCCACGTCAAGTCATTGTTCCATCCGTAAACAATTTTCGGTTGGGCGGAACCATGAGGACGCATATCATCCTCTTCCGGAGAATCTGTCGTACCTATCAGGTTGCCGTCAGCATCGTAATCATTGAATATGGAATTTCCACTTTCATCGTATCCTGCCCATTCAAACACATAGAATTGTCCGATGGGGGCTCCTTCAGTAATACGCTGTACATTTCCTGTTTGATTCGTATAGCCTCCGATATCCGTGGCGGCCATCGAAATATAATTCGTGGTAAATTCTTCATTGGAAAGCTTTTTTACAACATTCTTGTTGTGAGAAAGATTGAGTGAAGTATTCCACGTAAAATTATGGGTTTGTACAGGAACTGCATTAAATGTAAGTTCGATACCTTTATTACTGATATCACCTACGTTAGCCAGTAATTCATCGACAGGATAACGGGTTGTGGAAACTGTATATGTATAAATCAAATCACTGGTTTGTTTGCTGTACCATTCAATAGTACCGGTCAAACGGTTGTTGAAGAATCCGTAGTCCAAACCGATGTTGAACATACTGGTTTTTTCCCATTTCAAATCAGAGTTAGAGTTACGGTCTACACCCAAAACCAGGTAATCTGATGTGGTACCGTTGGAATCTACATAGGTGAACCAGCCAGTCGATGCGTAAGTTTGACGTGCATAAAAAGCATCGAATCCCAGTGAGTTACCGCTTACACCGTAGCCTAAACGGAGTTTCAAGTCATCGAATATGTGCTGGTCTTTCATGAAGTCCTCTTCGGTGATGCGCCATGCAGCAGATACGGAGGGGAATGTACCCCAGCGGTTGTTGACCCCGAAAGCAGAAGAACCGTCGCGGCGTACCGTAGCCTGTAACAAGTATTTGCTCTTATAGCTGTAGTTGAGACGACCATAGAATGAAATCATACGCAAGGTAGAAAGCAGATAGTCGTCGTTTACATCACTGATGTCATTAATGTCCACACTGTTTGCCATTGACATATTGTAATAGAGCAAGTCATCGTTATAGAAATTATAAACACGTACACCAAATCCATCGTTATCGTCAGTCTGTTCCCAAGAGTAACCTAACATTACGCCTACTTTGTGTGCATCAGTAAACGTGTGGTTCCAATTGACATAAGTTTCCATCTGTTTGCGGATGTTCTCGACAGAGATACGTTCAGCTCGTCCATGTTGGGCTGCATATAATTGGGATTGAGTACTATTGTAATTACTATAGATATATTGCTGGTTCTGGTAAGAGAAGCTCGCGTTCCAGTCCAGGCCGTCAATGATGTGCAGCGTAGCCTGCGCGATACCTTGCAACAGTTTTTCTTTCGTTTTATAGCAGTCTTCAGTAGCCATGGCTACCGGATTGTAGTTCTGCGAGATTTGCAGGTTGCTATAATAGGTGTTATCATCGTTTCTCACCGGCACCAACGGACTGTAATAATACATGGCATCCAGCACACTACGTCCCTCTACGCTTTCACCTCCATTACTTACCGGTCCGGAAGTACTGTTGCGTACGCTGGCATTCACACTGAATGCCAAGTCTAAACGGTCGTTTAATGCAGAGGTTTTCACATAAGAGCGAGCGGTGAGGCGATCCATGTCGGTACCTAATACTACACCTTCACGATCCATGAAGTTGATAGAGGCACTGTACTGCGTCTTTTCGTTACCTCCGTTGATAGATACATTGTGGTTGTGGCTGAATCCGGTACGCAGCACTTCGTCCTGCCAGTTGGTATTGGCGGGGTTATTTACATCATAATAAGGAGAAAGGTCGATGTTGTTGGCACTTGCATAAGCCAGCAATTGGTTTGCATCCAGCATATCCAGTGTTTTCATGGTATTGTCCCATGCTACGTAGCCGCTGTAGCTGACGTTGGTACGACCATTCTTGTTGCCTTTCTTGGTAGTCACAATGATGACACCGTTGGCTGCTTTCGAACCGTAGATGGCAGTAGCGGAAGCGTCGCGCAATACGTCAATACTCTCGATGTCGTCCGGAGCGATGAGCGACAGGCTGGCTCCAGGTATACCATCAATGACGTAGTAAGGTTCCATAGCTTCGCCTGAACGCAGTGAAGAGGCACCACGCAGCGAGATGGAAGCACTTCCGTTTGGGTCGCTCGTGTTGGCAACAGTCAAGCCGGGAACTTTACCTTGTAATAACTGGGCGGGAGAGGTTACGACACCCACATTCATATCTTCTGCTTTCACAGAAGTGATGGAACTGGTGACATCCTTGCGTTGCATGCTGCCGTAACCGATGACTACGACCTCATTTAACGCCTGCAAGTCTTCAGACAGTACTACGTCGATTTTGTTACTGTTTACTACAATTTCCTGTGTCACGAAGCCGATAAATGAGAATTGCAGCTTCTTTCCATTCTCTACGTTGATAGAGTAATTACCGTCCATGTCGGTAATGCTGCCATTGGTGGTACCTACTTCCAAGATGTTTACGCCTGTAAGCGGCATTCCGATTTTGTCCGTTACGGTACCGGTCACTTTAGTTTGTGCAAATGCGAAGGTACTGCTTAGCAAGAACAGAACCAAGATTGCGCTTTGAAACCATGTCCGTTTCTTTTTAGTGTGTGTACTCTGCATAAAATTAGTTTTTTAATTATTAGTCAAGTTATTTTCTCTGTTATGCCATAACCTATATTAATTATGATAAAACTTTTATTTCTTTTCCCACTGCAAAATTATTGAGTTGATGTTTCATCTTTATTTAAATTTTATTTCATATATATGTTAACGCAGGGTGCGTAAAATAAACTGTGTCAAGCGTTGTTATCGTTCAAACTCCTCGGTCGAGGAGCGGCCAGTGCCAAGGAACGGAACTATCTGTCCTGATGGGCGTAAAATTACAACAATTTAAACTTATCTCCAAATTTTGTTATAACAGTTTAATTTTATCCGTGAATCTTGTTACAACAATTTAAATCATTTTC
>CAZOKT010000061.1:0-10898 GCA_964580505.1 uncultured Parabacteroides sp.
TAAATTACATATTCACCTTATGATGCAAATACCTTTCGATGTACATCTTTAAGATATGAATGGCGGTTTCATTATTGCCGCCTTCGGGAATGATAAGGTCAGCAAAACGCTTGGTGGGTTCAATAAATTGCTGGTGCATGGGCTTGAGAACACGCGTATATCGTTCCATAACAGCTTCTGCCGTACGTCCTCGTTCCATCACATCACGCTGAATAACACGAATCAAGCGTTCATCAGGGTCAGCATCGACAAAGAGTTTTAAATCCATCATTTGGCGAAGCGATTCTTCCCATAGAGCCATAATGCCTTCGATGATAACTACAGGTCGGGGTTCGATGTGGATAGTCTCCGCCAAACGCGAGCAAGTTTGATAATAATATACGGGCTGCTCTACGGCTTTTCCGGCTTTCAATAACTGAATATGTTCCAATAACAGAGGCCAATCAAAGGCATTCGGATGGTCGAAATTAATTTGCTGGCGCAACTCGGCCGGTACATGGCTATTATCCTTATAATATGAATCTTGCGGAAGGAGCACCACCTCTTCCGGTTGCAAACTATCAACAATCTTCCGTACAACGGTTGTTTTCCCCGAACCTGTGCCACCGGCTATTCCAATTATAATCATATTGCTCCCCATTTATAGTTATATTATCTATTATTTCTCACTATATTTCCCACTGTTTATCGTTATATATTTTTGCAAATATACGCTTAAAAAAGAAATGTTAGACCTAAAAGCGGGATTTTTCCACAGGAGCTATTTGTACATTAATCGGGAAAGTCGTAATTTTGCAGCAAATTAACTATTGAGATAAATCAAACTCATATAAAGCAAATAACATGATTAATTCACAAGACATTAAGAAAGGTACTTGTATCCGTTTGGATGGAAAGCTGTACTTCTGTGTAGACTTTTTGCATGTAAAGCCCGGTAAAGGCAACACGATCATGCGTACAACTCTGAAAGATGTTGTAAAAGGATATGTAATCGAACGCCGCTTCAACATCGGTGAGAAGTTGGAAGATGTACGTGTAGAGCGTCGCCCGTATCAATATACTTACAAAGAAGGAGAACATTATCACTTCATGAATCAAGAAACTTTCGAAGATGTCATCATCGATAAAGACTTGATTAACGGCGTTGATTATATGAAAGAAGGGGAAATCGTAGATGTTGTTTCAGATGCTTCAACGGAAACAGTACTCTATGCAGATATGCCGGTTAAAGTACAATTGCAAGTTACTTATACAGAGCCGGGCATCAAAGGCGATACTGCAACCAACACCTTGAAACCTGCAACTGTTGAAACAGGAGCAACAGTGCGAGTTCCGTTATTCATCAATGAAGGAGAAGTCATTGAAGTCAATACACAAGACGGTTCTTACGTGGGACGTGTAAGATGAATTTCAATTAACAATTGACAATGGACAACGAGCATTTCAAAGTTGTCCATTGTCAATTATCCATTTGCAAAACGCTTAGCTATGAATAAACTTTCCATCAAAGAGTGGGCGGAAGATGACCGTCCGCGAGAGAAAGTCCTCCGACAAGGCATATTTACTCTTAGCAATGCGGAACTATTAGCAATCTTGATTGGTTCGGGCAATAGCAATGAATCGGCCATCCAACTTGCTCAACGCATTCTTAGTTCCGTGAATAATAACTTACATGCTTTAGGAAAACTAACACTGAACGATTTAACTACCCGTTTCAAAGGAATCGGCATTGCTAAAGGAGTAACAATCTTAGCTGCAATGGAATTGGGAAAGCGACGTGGTACAACGGATCCTCCTATCCGCCATATTATCCGCTCCAGCAAAGATGTATATGAAGCATTGTACCCGCTTATTGCCGACCTTCCGCACGAAGAACTTTGGGCTCTATTTCTAAATCGTTCCCATCGGATTATAGACAAGCAACGGCTTAGTCAAGGCGGAATATCCGAGACCTCTTTTGACATGAAAATACTCCTGAAATTTGCATTAAATGCATTAGCTTCCGGAATAATCCTCTGCCATAATCATCCGTCAGGTAATCTGAAGCCAAGTCAGGCTGACGACCAATTGACCCGACGCGTAGCACAAGCCGTAAAACTCTTGGATATTCAGCTTTTAGATCATTTGATTATCTCTGAGAACCGCTATTATAGCTATTCCGATGAAGGGAAATTAGGCTAATTTTCTTCCTGCTTTTGTGAAGAGATAAAAGTGGGAAAATACGAAAAAAATATCGTTTTACTCTTGCATATACAAAATATTTGTTACTTTTGTCCCCGAATAAAGAAACAAACAAAAGACAATGACTCGATTTAGCTTTACATATTACTTTTATTACTTTTACTTTTACAATAAAGTGAAGGCAGGAGTTTGTATGTGAAGCATCGATAATAAAGTATTTATGAAATTAATGAACAATATAAAGTCCTGCCTGTCAAGGTGGGACTTTTTTTGTTAATAGACAATAAGAACAAAACAGATGGAAAGAAAAGTAGCTATACAAGGAATTGCCGGTTCGTATCATGACATTGCAGCGCGGCGCTATTTCGATAAGGATGAAGTAGAGATTATCCCGTGTAATACGTTCCGCGATGTAATTAGTGCGATACGCCAAGATTCGTCGGTATTAGGCATGATGGCCATTGAAAATACCATCGCAGGTAGTTTGTTGCAGAATCATGAGTTGATACGTGAGAGCGGCTTTTGTATTATCGGGGAGTATAAATTGCGCATCTCGCATTCGTTGGTCGCATTACCCGGGACGACGTTGGATAAGGTGAAAGAGGTGAACTCACATCCCATAGCCTTGATGCAGTGCATGGATTTCATTGACACACTTCGGGGCGCGAAGGTAGTAGAGATGGACGACACGGCGGGAAGCGCCCGTTGGATAGCCGAGCAACATCTGGAAGGACATGCGGCGATATGCGGCAAACTGGCTGCCGAGATTTACGGTATGGAGGTCTTGGCTGAAGGGATTGAGACGAACAAGCGCAACTTTACCCGCTTCCTGGCGATAGCAGACCGCTGGACTGCCGACGAGTTGATGAAGGATTGTTTGAAAAACAAAGCCTCGCTGGTGTTTGCTTTGCCCCACACGGCAGGGAGCCTTTCCAAAGTATTGTCTGTCCTTTCTTTCTACGACATGAATCTTACGAAGATACAATCGTTGCCCATTATAGGCCGTGAGTGGGAATATCTGTTTTATATCAATCTGACCTTTGCAGATTATATGCGATACAGGCAGGCACTCGACGCGATACGACCACTGACGAAAGATTTAAAAATATTAGGTGAATATGAAGAAGGAAGACAAGATTTGTAAGGATATAACTCCTGCCGACCGCGTAAACAGCGTGCAGGAATATTATTTCTCGAAGAAGCTGAAGGAAGTGGCAAGTATGAATGCCGAAGGACGTAAGGTTATCAATCTGGGTATCGGAAGCCCGGATTTGCCGCCTTCCGACGCGACTATCGACGCACTTTGCCGGCATGCACGTAATGCCGATGAGCATGGCTATCAGCCTTATGTGGGCATTCCGGAATTGCGTGAGGCCTTTGCAGGTTGGTACAGGAAGTGGTTTGGGGTAGACCTGAATCCGAAAGACGAGATACAACCGCTTATCGGTTCTAAGGAGGGAATCCTGCACATATCGCTTGCTTTTCTGAATCCGGGCGATGGTGTCTTAATCCCCAATCCGGGCTATCCTACGTATAGTTCGGTCAGCCGCCTTGTGCAGGCGCGACTTGTCTCCTACGAACTTAAAGAGGAACTGGGCTGGCAGCCGGACTTCGATGCGCTGGAGAAGATGGATTTGTCGGGCATTAAATTGATGTGGACGAATTATCCGAACATGCCTACCGGTGCAAACGCCACACGTGAGCTTTACGAACGTCTGGTCGATTTCGGGCGGAGGCATCACATCCTCATCTGCAACGACAATCCGTACAGCTTCATTCTTAACGACCATCCGCTCAGCATATTAAGCGTCGAAGGCGCAAAGGAGATATGTATCGAGCTTAATTCGATGAGCAAAGCGCACAACATGCCGGGCTGGCGCATGGCGATGTTGGCATCCAACGCCCGGTTTGTTCAATGGATTCTGAAGGTAAAGAGCAACATCGACTCGGGTCAGTTCAAACCTATGCAGTATGCTGCCGTCGAGGCACTTGCGGCGACAAAGGACTGGTACGACCGCATGAACGAAGTTTACCGCAGCCGTCGTGCATTGGCGGGGGCAATCATGCGGGAACTGGGCTGCACTTACGACGAACGTCAGGTAGGGATGTTCTTGTGGGGAAAGATTCCGGAGTCGTATGCCGGAAGCGAGGAGTTGGCAGACAAGGTGCTTTACGGTGCGAACGTATTCCTGACGCCGGGCTTCATCTTCGGCAGTAAGGGCGAACGTTTCATACGCATTTCTCTCTGCTGCAAGCCGGAAATGTTGAACGAGGCTTTGGAGAGGATTAAACGTCTGAAGGACTCAAGTCTGACGTGAATACTGCGGAGGTTTAACCTCCGAGGCACTTAGGTACAACCTTTGAGGCACTTAGGTAGCACCTCTGAGGCACTTAGGTTGAATCAATATAATAATACGATAATTAACAAACAGAACAACGATACGAAATAACTTAAGAACAGAAAAAATATGGAACAGTTGGAATTAGAATCAATCGTGCTGCCGGGTGTAAACCCGAAGCGTCCTATGGTGATTGCCGGGCCTTGCAGCGCAGAATCGGAAGAGCAAGTAATGGAAACCGCGCGCGAGCTGGCGTCGAAAGGGATTAAGATTTTCCGCGCAGGTATCTGGAAGCCTCGTACGAAGCCGGGGGGATTTGAAGGCATCGGCGTGATAGGTCTGCCGTGGCTGAAGCGCGTGAAAGAAGAGACGGGGATGTATGTATCGACCGAAGTGGCTACCAAAGACCATGTATTCGAGGCCTTGAAAGCTGGCATCGATCTGCTTTGGATAGGTGCCCGGACTTCTGCGAACCCCTTTGCAGTGCAGGAGATTGCCGATTCGTTGAAGGGAGTTGATATCCCTGTGTTGATAAAGAACCCCGTAAATCCGGACTTGGAACTTTGGATCGGAGCAATCCAGCGGTTGTATGGCGCAGGCATTAAGCGGCTGGGTGTGATACATCGCGGTTTCAGCTCTTACGACAAGAAGATTTACCGCAACCTGCCTTTGTGGCATATCCCGATAGAGTTACGTCGGAGGATGCCGAATCTGCCGATATTCTGCGACCCCAGTCACATCGGAGGAAAGCGCGAGCTGATTGCCCCGTTGTGCCAACAGGCAATGGACTTGAACTTCGACGGCTTGATGATAGAGTCCCACCGCGACCCCAACGCAGCGTGGAGCGATGCCTCCCAGCAAATCACTCCGGATGTACTTGACTACGTGCTGAATCTGTTGGTAATACGGGATTCGACGCAAACCACCGAGAACCTGAGCGAACTGCGCCGCCAGATAGATGACATCGACGAGCAACTGTTGGAACTCCTCGCCAAAAGAATGCGCGTATCGCGCGAAATCGGCGTTTACAAGAAAGAGCACAACATGCCTATCCTGCAATCCCCGCGGTATAACGAAATCATGGAGAAACGTTCCTGCATGGGTACGCAGATGGAACTCAATCCGGAGTTTATCAAAGAAATGCTGAGGGAGATACACGAAGAGTCTGTGCGTCAGCAGATGATTGTCATGAACGAAAAGTAGAAAACAATGGGCAGTTGACGATTATCCATTGTCAACTGTCCATTCAAAAGACGTAAGACAATGAAGATACTAATACTCGGTGCAGGAAAGATGGGGTCTTTTTTCACCGATTTACTCAGTTTTGACCACGAAGTAGCTGTATTGGAGAGCGACCCGAAGCGCATGCGTTTCATTTATAACGCTGTCCGCATGCAGAAGGTAGAAGAGGTAAAGGAGTTCGCACCGGAGATGGTGATTAATTGCGTCACGCTGAATCATACGATTGACGCCTTCCGCTCGGTGTTGCCCTTCCTTCCGCCCTATTGCATCATCGCGGATATTGCTTCGGTCAAAACGCACTTAAAAGAGTTTTATGAAACGTGCGGCTTCCCTTATGTCTCCACGCACCCGATGTTTGGTCCTACTTTTGCCAACTTGGGCAACCTGAGCAAGGAGAATACCATCATCATCTCCGAAGGAGACCACCTCGGCAAGATTTTCTTTAAGGATTTGTATGAAAAGTTGCATCTGAACATCTGCGAATATACGTTTGAAGAGCATGACCGCATCGTGGCTTATTCCTTAGGCATCCCGTTTGCCTCTACGATGGTTTTTGCCGCGACAATGAAGCATCAGGATGCTCCGGGCACAACCTTCAAACGACACATGAAGATAGCCCGCGGCTTGCTTTCGGAAGATGACTACCTCCTGACCGAAATCCTCTTCAATCCGCGAACTCCGCACCAAATCGAACGTATCCAAGAGGAACTGAATAAGCTGTTGGACATCATCAAACGCAGAGATACAGATGGCATCAAAGAGTTCCTGACGAAAATCCGCAAGAATATAGAATAAGAACCCTTCTGACGCAGTCGATATAAGTACAAATTTACGAGGCTAATAATTCGTACTTATATCGAATTTGCGTTATTAGGAAAGAGTTAAAGATGTTTTAAAGACAAATTACGACTGTTTTTAGAACGGATTAAACTTGTTTGGTATTGTATATATAGGGATAAATATGTATTTTGGTACGTAAAAATCAAGAATAGTATGAAGAACACTGTTTTAAGACGATTCGCATGGGTATTTGGCACTTTTCTCGGAATGGCCGTCTCCGCTCTTCCTCAGCAAAAAAATCCTTGCGAGAAGGACTATGTAGCTTACCTGTTTACCTATTTCACGGGTAATCATATCAGCGAAGAGGCTGTGTGTTATGCGGTCAGCATGGATGGTTACGCATATTGGGCGTTGAATGGCAATAAGCCGGTGCTCGATTCGAAGGTCATTAGTTCGACTGGTGGAGTACGCGATCCGCATATTTTGCGTTGCGAAGATGGAAAGACCTTCTATATGGTGTTGACAGACATGGTGAGTGACAATGGATGGGATTCAAACCGTGCCATGGTGATGCTGAAATCTACGGACTTGGTTAATTGGACACATACGGTGATAAACATGCAAAAAAGGTACACCGGACAGGAAACACTGAAACGCGTGTGGGCACCACAGACGATATTTGACCCTGAAGCTGGTAAATATATGGTGTATTGGTCTATGCAATATGGAGAAGGTCCGGATGTGATTTATTATGCTTATGCAAATGATGATTTCACGGACTTGGAAGGCGAACCCCGTCCCTTGTTCCTTCCCAAAAATAAAAAATCATGTATTGACGGAGATATTATTTATAAAGATGGGGTCTTTCATTTGTTTTATAAGACCGAAGGACATGGTAACGGCATTAAGGTTGCTACAACTCATTCGCTTACATCAGGACGTTGGGAAGAAGAACCGGATTATAAACAACAAACAACAGAAGCCGTAGAAGGTGCGGGCACGTTCAAACTGATAGGTCAGGACAAGTACATATTGATGTATGATGTTTATATGAAAGGAAGTTATCAATTTACCGAATCGACCGACTTGAAACATTTCAAGGTGATAGATAATGAGATAAAGATGGATTTTCATCCTCGTCATGGTACGATAATCCCGATAACACGGGATGAATTGCTTCGTATTACTGAGAAGTGGGGTAAACCTGACGGATTGGGTGAGTTGCCGAATAATCCTGTATTACCCGGTTTTCATGCAGACCCGGAAATCCTTTATTCCAATCAGACAGGAAGATACTATATTTATTCCACGACTGACGGATTTCCCGAATGGGGCGGTTGGTATTTCACAGTATTTTCATCGGATGACTTGGTACATTGGAAAGACGAGGGGATAGTGCTGGATTTGAAGTCCGAACAAGTTTCTTGGGCAGATGGTAATGCTTGGGCACCTTGCGTAGAGGAGAAAAAGCAAAAGGATGGCACATACAAATATTATTTTTATTACAGTGGGAATCCGAAAGCTGGCGGAGGTAAGCAGATTGGTGTAGCAGTTGCAGATCATCCGGTAGGTCTATTCACCGATTTGGGACATCCCATTATTACGGAATCTCCTGTGGGATGGGGACAACAGATAGATGTAGATGTTTTCACAGACCCAGTCTCGGGCAAGACTTTCTTATATTGGGGAAATGGCTATCTGGCTGGTGCCGAGCTGAATAAAGACATGCTTTCCATCAAGAAAAAGACGTTGACTGTACTTACTCCTGAGGGTGGAACTTTGCAAGATTATGCTTACCGTGAAGCTCCTTATGTGTTCTATCGTAAAGGAATATATTATTTCCTGTGGTCAGTCGATGATACGGGTTCTCCCAATTATCATGTAGCTTACGGAACTTCTGACTCTCCATTGGGTCCTATCAAAGTAGCAGACAAGCCTATTGTGCTGATTCAAAATCCAGATAAGAAGATTTACGGCCCAGCCCATAACTCAGTGATAAATCTGCCCGGAACGGACGAATGGCGCATAGTCTATCATCGCATCAATAAGTGGTACTTGAAGGACAATCCTGGTGTACATCGTGAAGTATGCATAGACCGTATGGAGTTTAATGAAGACGGGACGATAAAACCTGTTGTGCCTACGTTGTAAATAAAAAAGTGATATGTTATGAAAAAGATGATGATTAGTGCGATGACAGTATTGCTTTCAAATGCATTGACCGCACAAAAAACGATGTTGTATTCTGGTTATCCTATTGATCCCGTACCGTTTACGTCAGTCAAGGTGACGGATGACTTTTGGGGACAACGTCTTAAAGCCAGCAGGGAAGTGACTATTCCGTTAGCATTCAGCAAATGCGAAATAGAGGGTAGGTACGATAATTTTGTCAAAGCTGCTCATCCCAGTGATGTGAATGAAGCTCCAGGTTTTCCATTTGATGATACAGATGTCTATAAGACCATTGAGGGAGCCAGTTATCTTTTACAGACTTATCCGGACAAACATTTGGAGAAGTATATTGACAGTGTATTGGTGATTGTAGCTGCTGCGCAGGAACCGGACGGTTATCTTTATACAGCCCGTACTATGAACCCGAATCATCCGCATGACTGGGCGGGACAAGAACGTTGGGTAAAAGTAGAAGAACTCAGTCATGAGTTTTATAATTTAGGACATATGATAGAAGGAGCGGTAGCTCATTATCAGGCGACAGGCAAGCGAAACTTTCTTGATATAGCCATCAGATATGCCGATTGCGTGTGTAAAGCCATCGGTGATAGACCAGGACAATTTCGGTTGGTTCCCGGACATCAGATTGCGGAGATGGCTTTGGTTCGTCTTTATTTAACTACGGGTGACGAAAAATACTTGCAGCAAGCCAAATTTTTTCTTGATGCACGTGGTACTACCAGTCGTCGTGATGCTTATAGTCAGGCTCATATACCGGTGGTAGAGCAGGATGAAGCCGTAGGACATGCCGTAAGAGCTACGTATATGTACGCTGGGATGGCTGATGTCGCAGCTGTTACGGGAGACTCCGTTTACATTAAAGCCATCGACCGTATTTGGGAGAATCTCGTAAATAAGAAGATTTATATCACCGGAGGTATCGGTGCCCGGCATGCGGGTGAGTCTTTTGGCGATAATTACGAGTTGCCAAATCTGTCTGCTTATTGCGAGACATGTGCTGCCATTGGTCTTGTTTACGTTAATTATCGTTTGTTTCTTCTGCATGGTGATGCCAAATATTACGACGTATTGGAACGTACGCTTTACAACGGGCTGATTTCAGGTGTGTCGTTAGACGGAGGTTCATTCTTTTATCCTAATCCTTTAGCTTCTACGGGCGGGTATAGTCGTAAGTCATGGTTCGGTTGTGCCTGCTGTCCGAGCAATATCAGTCGGTTTATTCCTTCCTTGCCGGGATATGTTTATGCAGTGAAAGATGATCAGGTATATGTCAACTTGTTTCTCAGTAATCGTGCGGAACTGAAAGTCAATAATAAAAATATTGTATTGGAGCAGGAAAGCGATTATCCTTGGAACGGCAACATTCGGGTGAAGGTAACGAAAGGAAACTTGCCATTCGTGATGAATGTTCGTATACCGGGATGGGTACGCGGACAGGTTCTTCCAGGCGATCTGTATTATTATGCCGATGATAAGGAACTGAGTTATACGGTAAGCGTCAACGGCGAACCGGTAACGGGTGAACTTCATAAAGGATACTTGCAGATAAACCGTGAGTGGAAGAAAGGGGATGTAGTGGAAGTTCATTTTGATATGGAACCTCGTGTGGTGAAGGCGAACGAAATGGTAGAGGCTGATCGTGGGCAGGTGGTTATAGAGCGTGGTCCGATAGTTTATTGTGCTGAGTGGCCTGACAATGATTTCAATGTGCACAACATTCTGCTGAATCGGCATCCGGCATTCCAAGTGGTAGACAAACCCGACTTGCTTTATGGCATCCGGCAAATTACGACCGCTGCGCAGGTGTTGGGTTACGACAAGGAGGGCAAATTGGCGTTAAGAGACGTGAAGCTGACCCTGATACCTTATTATGCTTGGGCACATCGTGGAGAAGGTGACATGGAAGTGTGGCTTCCGATTGAAGTAAGTGCTGCATCCGCCCAACCTTTGCAGGTCGAGAAACAGGAAGACAATGGATTCTTTAATTAGCGAACGTGATTCGATATAAGGGAATAAATAAGGACATGAATTGGCATCAGCTTGTGGATTCCACCTCCGGACTACACAAGTTCAACCTCTAAGGCACTTAGGTTGCACCTCCGAGGCATTTAGGTTGTACCTTTGAGGCACTTAGGTCAGACGGTTCTAATTCTCGTTCTGGTA
>CAZOKT010000062.1:0-10798 GCA_964580505.1 uncultured Parabacteroides sp.
CAGTCGTTATTGTTACGTAAAGGTTTGGTACCTGTAGTTTACCGAAGGCTTACTTAGAAGTTCAGAGTCCGTGATGTTAGAAGTTCATAGTCCATGATGTTAGAAGTTCAGAGTCCATGAAGTTAGAAGTTCATAGTCCGTGATGTTAGAAGTTCAAAGTTCGTGATGTTAGAAGTTCAAAGTCCACGAAGTTAGAAGTTCAGAGTCCGTGAAGTTAGAAGTTCAGAGTCCGTGAAGTTAGAAGTTCAAAGTGTATGAAGTTAATAAGTTCAGAGTCCATGAAGTTAGAAGTTCATGGACTCTGAAGAAAATGAATGCTATGAAAGACCCCGTTGGGCGATTAACCGCAACGGGAAGCACCGCAATTAGTGCAAATTAAGCAACCTTCCTGATAAACTAACGTTTCTTGTCCACAATTAGGACATTTTTGTCCTTTAGCTGCTGTGCCGTTCGGTAGATATTTCTTCAACGCACGTTCTACGCCATTTTTCCATGTATTAATAGATTCATTATTCAAATCCAATCCTTGTACCAATTTGATAACTTGGTCGATAGGCATGGCATAACGCAGTACGCCAGAAATAAGTTTGGCATAGTTCCAATATTCGGGGTCGAATTTGCTGTCCAATCCTTCGATGGTCATCTTATAACCTCTTTTATTCTTAAACTGAAAGTCATAGTGCTTTTTCCCATCTTCGTCATAGTTTTTGATGATTGCTCCTTTTTGGACATTCTTAGGAAGAATGATTCCCTCTTCATCATCAACTAAACCTGTGAAAATCTCATAAGGACGGTTGTTTAGCAACCCAACAAAAGCAATCCATTTTTCCTTATTGTTTTGGAAACGAACTACATCAGCCTCCAATTCGCGCGGACGAGTTGAAACAATTACAGGTGGTTGCATGCAATTGCAATCGTCTTTGTTTTTCTTTTTCTTGTCCGTCGCAATCAATACCCCCGAACGTGAACCGTCTCGATAAACAGTACATCCTTTGCATCCACTTCGCCAAGCCTCAATATACAACTCATTCACCAACTCTTCGCTGACATTATTAGGCAGATTAATCGTTACACTGATGGAATGATCTACCCACTTTTGGATACGACCTTGCATCCGAACCTTCTGCAGCCAATCTACATCATTGGAAGTTGCTTTATAATAGGGCGATTGAGCTACCAATTCATCTATTTCTTCTTGCGTATAATGCTTCGTCACCGGATAACCTTTTGCTTGCATCCAAGTAACAAACTTATGGTGGAATACAATATATTCTTCAAAAGCATCCCCTGTTTCATCTACAAAGTCGACACGTGCTTCCGCATCATTTGGATTTACTTTGCGACGACGTTTGTATACCGGCAGAAATACAGGCTCGATACCCGAGGTGGTCTGTGTCATCAAGCTGGTTGTCCCTGTCGGGGCAATAGTTAGACAGGCAATATTGCGGCGTCCGTATTGCTTCATATCGGCATACAACTCTGGATCTGCTTCCCGCAAACGATTAATGAACGGATTATGTTCTTCACGTTTATAATCATAGATTTCAAAGGCTCCACGTTCTTTAGCCATATTGACCGATGAACGATAAGCTGCTAATGCCAACGTCTTTTGTACTTTCTCGGCAAAATCTATAGCTTCATCAGAACCATACCGCAAGTTTAATGCGGCTAACATGTCACCTTCGGCGGTAATGCCGACGCCAGTGCGTCTTCCCATCAAAGTTTTACGTTGAATCTTCTCCCATAGATGGCGTTCGGTCTGTTTGATTTCCATCGATTCCGGGTCAGAATCTATCTTTTTCAAGATTTGTTCAATTTTCTCTGATTCAAGGTCAATGATATCATCCATTATGCGTTGTGCCAAACCCACATGTTTTTTGAATAATTCAAAATCAAAATGAGCTTCAGGGGTGAAAGGATTGACCACATACGAATAAAGATTAATAGCAAGAAGCCGGCAACTATCATAAGGGCACAAAGGTATCTCTCCACAAGGATTGGTTGATACTGTACGGAATCCTAAATCTGCATACGAATCCGGCACGGATTCGCGTAAAATAGTGTCCCAAAAAAGCACGCCCGGCTCTGCAGACTTCCACGCGTTATGGATAATCTTCGCCCATAATGTGGCGGCATCTATATCTTTTACATATTCTGGATTATCTCCTTTAATGGGATATTGCTGGCGATAGGTTTGATGGTTAATTACGGCATGCATAAATTCATCATCGATTTTGACCGATACATTAGCACCCGTAACTTTCCCTTCAGTCATTTTTGCATCGATAAACGATTCCGAATCTGGATGTTTGATGGAAACAGAAAGCATTAACGCTCCACGACGTCCGTCTTGTGCCACTTCACGTGTCGAATTAGAATAACGCTCCATGAAAGGAACTAATCCTGTTGATGTTAATGCAGAGTTCTTTACTGGGGAACCTTTCGGACGAATATGTGATAAATCATGCCCAACTCCACCACGACGTTTCATCAGTTGTACTTGTTCTTCATCTATGCGAATAATCGCACCATAAGAATCAGCAGGACCATCTAACCCAATAACAAAGCAATTCGAAAGAGACGCAATCTGATAGTCATTTCCTATTCCCGTCATAGGACTTCCCTGTGGAATAATATAACGAAAATGGTCAAAAAGATTAAATAGCTCTTGTTCTGTTAAAGGATTTGGGTAATTTCTCTCTATACGCGCAATTTCATGAGACAAACGTAAATGCATATCTGCCGGAGATTGCTCATAAATATTCCCAAAAGCATCTTTCAAGGCATATTTATTAACCCACACTTTCGCTGCAAGCTCATCACCTGTAAAGTATGCTAAAGACGCTTTATAAGCTTCATCAAATGTATATATTTTACGTTCCACAGCTTAATATATTTTATTCTTAGTTTTTCAATAGGCTTTCGATCTCTTCTACCGACGAACGGAAAGATTTATTTGTTTCCATTAGGTCTTTGATTGTTTTGCATGCATGTAAAACGGTTGCATGATCTTTCTTCCCTACGATTTTACCGATATGAGAGAACGAACAGTCAGTATATTTCTTAGCCAAAAACATCGTAATTTGACGCGCCTGGACAATCTCACGTTTGCGCGAATTGGTCTGGATAGCTGATTGTTCTAAATGGAAATACTTACATACCGTTTCTTGGATAGATTGGACGGAAAGTTGCTTTTTTTCTAAACGTACAGCTAAACTAACAACTCGTTTAGTCAACGGCATATCTATTTCTTTGTTATTGACCAGCGAGTTCGCCATCAGTGAAACCAATATACCTTCTAAATCTCTAACGTTTTCCGTTACATTGTTAGCAATAAAATTAACTATTTCATCCGGCATCACAATTCCCTCATGACTCATTTTGTTCTTTAAGATTTTCTTTCTCAAATCTAAGTCAGGACGGTACAATTCTGCTATTAATCCCCATTTTAAGCGTGTAAAAAAACGTTCTTCCATACCTTGTAACTCAACCGGAGGCTTATCGGATGTTAAAACAATCTGTTTGTTCAATAAATGCAAATGGTTGAATATATGAAAGAATGTATTTTGGGTTTTATCTTTACCTATGAATTCTTGTACATCATCCAATAAAAGAATATCCACACTTTGATAAAAGTATAGAAACTCATTGATGTTATTTTTGCGAACTGCATCAGTAAACTGTGTGCCAAACAAATGAGCCGACACATATAATACTTTCTTATCTGGATGCAGCTCCCGTATCCGATTACCTATTGCATGGCAAAGATGAGTCTTCCCTACTCCGGATGCACCAAATATAAACATTGGGTTGAATGCAGTCTTTCCCGGATTCTGTGCAATAGCTTCACTTGCTGAGCGTACCAGTTTATTGCTTACTCCTTCAAAGTAATTATCAAAATTGTATTTCGGATTCAGATATGAATTCCAGTCTTGAACGGTTCTTTTTTGCTCGAAAGCGGTAGGAGCTGTTGTACGTGGTGATGCAACTTGCACCGATGGCTCAGGGCGACAATCCACCATTGTACCTTCATCGTTTACATTTCCATAAGTAGCTACGCGATAGATCAAGGTCACATCCTGTCCCATCACACGATGGATAACGGGCATTAATAATTTCTGAAAATGTGCTTCGAGATATTCTCCAAAAAAATTGGAAGGAACTAAAATCCTAAATTCCTTTTTTTCATTAAAAGAATGCGGAATAATCGGGAGAAACCAAGTAGTATATTGTTCTTCCGACAGGTTGTCCTTAATTATCTCAAGGCACTTATTCCAAAGTGTTTTACAATCTAACAGCATCGTTCTATTCTTCTCTCAAAATGTACTTTTATTCGTTTTCGCTTACAAAGGTTATAAATAAAATCTGAAAAAAAAAACTCCTTTTTATTTGCATTTCTGTGAATAGTTTTATCGTATTAAACCTCAGAAGATTAGAACATACTACTAGTAATCAACAACTTACAATTCCATCCCTATACAAAGCCAAAGAAAAAGCTTCTTTTTACGACATTTTGTTAGTTCTATTCCTCTGCTTGTCTTTTAAAGGTGCAATCTTTATATATCTTATTTCAAACAAATTACACGAACAATTTATTTTATAGGTGGAATAACTCCAAAAAGCAAAAAGAAAAAAATTAAATTTTTCCCAAAAGGAGATTTAGGCCTCTTTTTAGAATACAGAAAAATGTACATAACGTTTCGGATGCTCACGCAAATCCAATAACAATTTGGAGGCGTTCTCTGCCGTACCATTTAAGTTATCGTACAGAGCTTTATCGTTCAATAATAAGCCTATACTGTTATCCGTAGAATTGAACTTCTCGGTGGTCACCTTCAGGTTGACCAACGTAGCATTAATGCTTTCTATTGTCGTCTGCAAATCTAATGTTTTCAACCCTGCACTTACGTCCGAGAAATTGTTCGTAATGGTCTTCAAATCGGCTACTATTTCTGGGACATCGTTTGCCAACAGCTGATTTAATTCGCGGGTAGAGTTCTCCAGATTGGCCGTTGTTTTTTCTACGTGGTTCAAAGATTGAGCCAAAGCCGGATGATTAATCAGCGTCTGTATGCCCCCTAAAATAGAGTCTATCTTAGGTAGCATTGCCTCCACAGTCGGTAGGATATTCTCTTGTACTGATTGCATCATTTCTTCAGACATACGTCCTTCAATTTGGTCTCCGGGCGAGAAATAATCATCTACATATTTATTAAGTTGAATATGCAACTCCGCACCGCCTAATAAACTGTTTACAATGGTAACATAGCTTCCTTTATTGATACGCATCTTATCTTCTAAACTAATATCGACTGTGATTTTGTCCATCGCGTCATAGTCATAACGGATATCACGTACCAAGCCCACTTTAAAACCCTCTACATACACGGGACTCGATATGTTTACTCCTTTTACGTTCTTGAATATGACTTCATAATGGTTGGATGGCTTGAAAAGGTTTACTCCTTTTAAATAATTGATTCCGAAGTACAGTAGAGCCAAACTAATAATCGAGACTAATCCGATTTTGGCTTCTTTGGTAAATATCGTTCTCATCTTGCTATTTTTGATATTGTTTTATTTCTATCTATTGTTTAACTTCTTTTCCGTTCTTGAATACTACGATATAAGCATCCTTAAAATCCTTAATCACGCTCTTACGGAGGCGACTTATTTCATTGAAACTCGTACTTTCTCCGTAAAAATATTTATAGAAACTGCGCCCTTTTACACATTCTACGTTTTTATATCCTTTTAATAATCGAGAATTGGAAGACAGCTTCTCTTTTGATGTTAGTATTTGAATCTTATAAACGACCCTATCTTTTTCCGTATCTTTTACTGATTTTGCTTCAGCAGCTTGCTTCTCCAGTTTACGGCGTAAGATGTCTTCTTCGCTGCCTGCCGGAGGAGCATCGTTGCTGTCCGCATAAGCAGAGGCTTCAGTCGTTACTGGCTTGACAACAGAAGCTACCTGCCGGCTATCCAAAGCATGCTTATAATTATTGAATGCTTTAGCGATAGATTGAGCCAATTGCAGTTGTCCTTTTTCAGAGGCTAAATACTGTTCTTCCGACCGGTTGGTAATGAATCCTACTTCGATAAGTACGCTGGGCATACTTGTTTTACGCAAGACGAGGAATCCCGCCTGCCGCACGCCTCGGTCTTCTCGTTTGGCCGTCGTGAAGTATTTCTGGATTTCCGAAGCAAACCGGATACTTTGCTCCATATGCTTATTCTGGATAAACTCGAAGATGATGTAAGATTCTGATGAATTGGGGTCGAAGCCCTCATATCGTTGCTGGTAATCCTCTTCTAATAGAATGACGGAGTTTTCACGCATAGCAACGGCTAAGTTTTCATCAGTCCGTGCAAGACCCAATGTATAGGTTTCTGTCCCATGTACATTGTTTCCTTTGGCTACGGCGTTGGTATGGATGGAAATAAACAGGTCGGCTTTACTGCGATTTGCTATCTCGGCTCGTTCGTTTAGCTCTACGAATTTATCAGTGCTACGGGTATATATAACCTTCACATCTTCATGTTGCTGGGTGATTAACTTTCCCAACTTCAGGGCTATGCTTAAATTGATAGCTTTTTCGTTGATGATAGTTCCTTTGGCACCGGGATCTTTTCCTCCGTGTCCGGCATCTATGATGACAGTAAAGCTTTTCTCAGCCGCATGTATGTACCTGCCGAAAGCAAAAAGGCCAAACAATATATATATATATATAATGTATGTTCGTATCACATCTGTCTTCTTTGGAAACTATTGGGCACAAAGGTAATGTTTTTTTACTTTGCACTGTCTACTCAATGACTAAATTTTCCTGAATATGTAAGCACGTTTCCGGTAAGAGAAAGTTATCTATTTGGATATAGACAGTAGGAAAACAGGCTGGTGGAAACGTTAATCTTTCTTGGAAATGTTTTACATTTTTCAGAAGAAATGATAGGTACTTTTGCAGCGATTTTAATGATATGGTACATGAGAAAGAAAAATTCATTATTATTTTTATTTATCCTTTTAGGTTCTCTAACGGCTTTCGGACCTTTTGTAACAGATATGTATTTGCCCAGCCTCCCATCAATGACACGTTATTTCAATACTTCCTCGTCTATGATTCAGTTAGGATTGACAACCAGTATGATAGGTCTGGCTGTAGGGCAAATATTCTTCGGACCTATTAGTGATAAGTATGGACGAAGGCCGCCTCTGTTAGGTGCAATATTGCTTTTTATCTTGTCAACCATAGGTTGTTTATTTGCGCCAAGTATAGAGGTATTCCTTTTCTTGAGGTTAATACAAGGCATTGCCGGTGCAGGTGGGATTGTAATTGCACGTTCGGTTGCAACGGATAGCTTTTCCAATCATGATTTAGCTAAGGCAATGGCAATTATTGGTGCAATTAATGGAGTAGCACCTGTGGCTGCCCCTGTGGCAGGCGGATTTCTGACTGATGCCGTAGGTTGGCGTGGTATTTTTACGATTCTATTGATAATTGGTGTCTTGCTACTGATGGGCATCCTTCATTTCCGTGAATCTCTACCGGTCAGTAGGCGGAGGAGTGTCCGTTGGCTGGATTTACTCTTTAGTTTTGGGCTTGTATTGAAAAACCGAGCTTATGTATGCTATGTATTACAGATGGGATTTGCCATGGGTGTGTTGTTTGCTAATATTTCCTCTTCACCTTTTATCGTACAGGAACATTTCGGATTCTCTGCGGTAATGTTTAGTTTAGTCTTTGGTGTGAACTCTTTAGCCATAGGAATTGCCGCCGGACTATCTGTCAAGTTCAAAACGCCTGAGAGTGCGACGTTGACAGGATGCATTGGAATGGTTATTTTCTCCACTTTGGAATGTCTTGCATTAAACATGGGCTGTAGTTTTTGGATATATGAGGGATTCTTGATAGCTCTGCTGTTTATGATGGGATTAACCTTCACTTCTTCTACGACGTTGGCTATGGCTTTGGAACGGGAAAATTCTGGAACGGCTTCAGCCTTATTGGGAGCTGTCGGCTTTGCCTTCGGCGGATTAGTCTCACCATTAGTTAGCATCGGTAATATATTGACCGGTACCGGCATGATATTCTTTATCTGTTCGCTCTGTTCGTTGTTTTGCGTGTTGTGGGTGGTGCACCCTTCAGCTATACGACTGAAGCATTTGCTTTTCCGTTTGATGCCTCTTCGTCATTGAACAGAGATTAATCTGGTCGGAGATCAAATTCTTTAGTCAGCCTCCCTAAGACGGGATTGATACCCAATAGATGTTCGTACTTCTCGGAACTGGTATAGGCCAAGCGCTTCTCGTTAGTTTCCGAGATACGGATACGCATTTGGATATGCGTATTCTTCAACTTCGTCCTTAATATCTCCAATAGAGAGAGGGTATTGTTAAGTAGTTCATCTTTCATGGCTGGGTTATGCACACTCACTTCAAAGTTGAAATTATCTTGCAACTTAGGCGGATTATTCAGCATGATGTTTTTCAAGTGTACTTTTTTATCTATAGAGTTGGCATAGGCATTCCAACAATCTACTAACTCTTGCTCACTAAAAGGGGTCTGCAAGTCAATCCGCTTAGTTGGAGCAGTTGACGCATTCTTATCGGCTGATTGTGCCTGCGGATTAGCCATGTTTTTTAACGAAGTTCCTATATGAGGCCGTACCGAACGCTGCTGTATCTGGGGTGTAGTTATCTGTGGAGGCGTAATATGTTGCACCGGCTGATTCGTTTTGGGGGAAGATGCAGATTTAGGTGTGGAAGCCATTGATTGGGTTTCAGTGGCCAAATTAATGGCTTCTATTGTTGCTTTTTTTTTATCCTCTGCAGATTGTGTCAATTGGCATAGTTGAATCAGGGTCAGTTCGACCAATAGCCGTTTGTTACGGCTGGTTTTATAGTTTAGGTCGCACGTATTTGCCCGTTCAATAGCTTTATACAAAAACGAATCAGAGCATTGTTTTGCCATTTCCTTGTAGCGTTCGCAAATGGATGCCCCGACTTCGAAAAGTACTAACGTAGTTTCATCTTTGCAGACCAATAAATCTCGGAAATGACTTGCCAAACCTGTAATAACATTTTGCGCATCGAAACCTTTATTCAGAATATCATTCAGCAGAAGGAGAGACGCACGGATATCTCCGCTCTGAATAGTATCTGTCAGACGAAAATAGTATTCATAGTCTAATACATTCAGGTTATCTATTACAGCTTGATAGGTGATATTTCCATTTGTATAACTAGCCACTTGGTCAAAAATGGATAAAGCGTCTCGCATTCCTCCATCCGCTTTTTGGGCGATGACATTCAGCGCTTCCGGTTCCACCTGTATATTTTCCAAAGAAGCTACATACATCAAGTGCTCGACTATATCTGAGACAGTGATACGAGTAAAGTCGTAGGTCTGGCAACGGGAGAGAATTGTAGACAAAACCTTGTGCTTCTCTGTCGTGGCCAAAATAAAGATGGCATGATGAGGGGGTTCTTCCAAGGTCTTCAAAAAAGCATTGAAAGCTGCTGAGCTAAGCATGTGAACCTCGTCAATAATAAAAACTTTGTATCTTCCTATAGCTGGCGGAATCCGTACTTGTTCTATCAATGAGCGGATATCATCGACAGAATTATTAGAAGCTGCATCCAGCTCGTGGATATTGAGCGACCTTTGCTCATTAAATGCCAAACAGGATTCACATTCATTGCAAGACTCACCTTCTGCCGTGAGGTGCATACAATTGATTGTCTTGGCAAAGATACGCGCACAAGAGGTCTTCCCGACGCCCCGCGGACCGCAGAATAGGTAGGCATGGGCTAATTTCCGGCTCTGAATGGCATTTTTCAGTGTCGTAGTCAATGCTTTCTGCCCCACGACGTCCCGAAACGTGGAGGGACGGAATTTTCTTGCCGATACAATATAATTATCCATCTGTTTCCTTATTTCGTTTTTCAAGAGCAAAGATAATATAAAAAAGCGAGATACTGAGCAAATCGCAGAAATATGATTGAGAATAAATTATTTATGAAATTTTGACAATTTAAAAGAGTGCCAACTGAAATCGCAAAAATGCTAATTCAAACCAAAGACACGTTACTACCCGTTTCCTTATTTGAGTAATGGTAACGGTACGGAAAAGGGCAGCAAACCGTGGCAAAGTATCACAGTAAACAAAAAAATTACACGGTAAGTCGATAAGCTACAGGAACCTGATCCGTAACAATATGGTATTCATCATCCAGATAGTACTTTACGTGAGTTCAGGATAAGAAAATCCCCAAAAGAATTGGTAATCATAAGTGTTTTTCGTAACTTTATATCTGTGAAATAACAGATTAACGAAAATAGCGACTTATGATTACCCAAGACAAAATTACGGATAATCTCTGGAATAACCACTGAATTGCAGCAGATTAACGCAACAGGATTTGATAATTAGGGAGTTAGAGGAAAAACGCAGAAGTTGGGCAGACAGTTGAAAACCGTCTTAAAGCAGATTAAAGCAAAAGAACGGTTTCCTAGTCATTACCCGATGAAAGTGCAGATTTAACAGTCTCTGTTTCATTTTGCGGCGTTCTGCGTAGTTTTGCTTATCAATAGGTAACTCGTTGATTTATAGTTTTGCAACCAAAAAAAGAAACGAGTATGACAAGAAGCACATTCAAGGTGCTGTTCTACGTGAACGGCAGTAAGGAAAAGAATGGAATTGTCCCTATCATGGGACGAGTTACAATCAACGGAACGTTAGCACAGTTCAGCTGCAAGCGGACTATCCCGAAAGAGCTTTGGGATGCCAAAGG
>CAZOKT010000063.1:0-10663 GCA_964580505.1 uncultured Parabacteroides sp.
GCCATGCCACGCGTAGTCACCAAATCGTTCAGAGCTGCGTTGCCGGTCTCTATTTGGGTAGCGCCATAGAGGGTTATCCAGAGGCCCTTGAATTGTGCCGTCACGCTGTTCGTATCTAATCCGGATATTTCCCTCAGCAAATCCGGTTGGAAGATAAGGCAAAAGACACCTGCCAAGACGGCAGAGATAAAGAGCGTAATCAGTGAAGGCACACGCTTGGCTATAAGTATGCCGGTAACGATGGGAACAATCATCAGCCAGCCGGAAATGTAAAACGTCTTGTCCAGCAATTCCGCATAAGCCTGCATTTGTGCCGTATCCGTAGCATCATGCATCAGTCCTGCTACGGTAAACACAATCAGCGCAACCACGAGTGAAGGGATAGTCGTATAGAGCATATATTTTACATGCGTAAAGAGGGGAGTGCCTATCGTGGAGGATGCAAGGACGGTCGTGTCGGAGAGCGGAGAGATTTTATCGCCAAAGTAGGCGCCCGAGATAATGGCTCCCGCCGTCCAGCCCACGTCGTAGCCTTGTGCGTTGCCAATGCCCATCAGGGCGATACCGATAGTGGCAATGGTCGTCCATGAGGAACCGGTCATGACCGAGATAACGGCGCATATCAGACAAGAGGAAGCAAGGAAGAAGGTCGGGCTCAGTACCTGCATCCCATAATAGATAAGGGTGGGCACCACGCCGCTAATCATCCACGTCCCGGAGATGGCGCCTATCAGCAGGAGGATAAGGAGTGCGGTTGCCACGCCGAGGATATTCGAGCAGATGGCCTCTTCTATCTTTTTCCACTTCACGCCGCAGCGCCACATCGCCAATCCCGCACAACAGGCGGTGGTAAAGAGCAATACTACCTGACTTCCTCCGGCAAGGGCATCGCTGCCAAATACTTTAATCGTAAAAAAGAGCAGCACTACCATAATGAGCAAGGGCACCAGCGCAAGCTTTACGGAGGGCGGCTTCTCCATGTCGTTCCTGTTCATGTTGTTCCTGTAATCTAATCGGGTGCAAAGATAGGCAAATATTTTTTACCGGCTAAAGCGTATGCAGGTATATGGAAACGGGCAATTATACCCCATATATGGATGCCAATAATACCCCATATATGGGTGCCAGTGATACCCCATGTATGGGGTATGACAAAGGGTCTTTTATGGTTCGGGCACCAGCCTGTCCGTGAGCCTGCGTACACCCTCCGATGCCCCGCACTGCAGGTGCACGATGTCGTAGCCTTGCGTGGGTACGGGCTTAGGGTCGATGAGGTAAATGGGTTGCCCCCGCCGTACATAATGGATGAGTCCCGCCGCCGGATAGACATTCAGCGAGGTGCCTATGATGACGAAGATGTCGCAGCCCTCGACCTCCTTGATAGCCTCCTCAATCTTAGGAACGGGTTCGCCAAACCATACGATGAAGGGGCGAACCTGTGCGCCGTCGGGGGCTTTGTCGCCTATGTGCTGGTCGGGGCGCTCCGGGTCGATAGCGAAAGGCGTGTTCAGGTCGCGCACCGAGCAACCTTTCATCAGTTCGCCATGCAGGTGGATAACCTGCGAACTGCCAGCCCGTTCATGCAGGTTGTCCACGTTCTGTGTAACAATGCAGACCTCGAACCACTTCTCCAACTGAGCCAGCCCTATATGCCCCGCATTGGGCCGGGTAGTAAGCAGTTCCCTCCGCCGCCTGTTATAGAAGTCCAATACCAGCTCCGGGTTCCTTGCGAAGCCTTCGGGCGTGGCTACCTCCTCGATGCGGTAGTTCTCCCACAGTCCTCCGGAGTCGCGGAAAGTGGAAATCCCACTCTCGGCACTCATGCCTGCACCCGTCAGTACGACTAACTTCTTTTTCATGATGCCTCTCGATGGATTTACTCTTCCCACATTCTCCGGATAGGCAGTAGGGCGCGGTCGCTTACCTCTTTCGGCAACTTCACCACATATTGCTCTTTCTCTAAAGCCTCCAGCAGATTCTCCAGCGTAACCTTCTTCATGTCTTCACAAATCAGGTCTTCACGGATAGGAATAAACACCTTGTCGGGCATCTCTTGCTGCAACTTGTAGAAGATACCTACTTCCGTAGCGATGACGAAACGCTGCTTTTCCGACTCCTTAGCGTGACGAATCATCCCTGCCGTCGAAGAGAAGAATACCCGCGGATGGTTCAGGATACGCTCATCGTGCGAACACGCCACCTCAGGATGCACCAGAATATCAGCATCCGGATACTGTTCCAACGCTTCGTATATCATCTCGGCCGCAACCCGCTGATGTACATAACAACAGGCATGCCATAGCTCCATATCCCTACCGCTCTTCTGCCTTATAAATGCACCCAAATTGTGGTCTGGGCAGAAGAGTACTTTCCTGTCGGCAGGTAGTTTGCGCACCATTGCAAGTGCATTGCTCGACGTACAGCAATAATCCGAATGCGCCTTCACGTCAGCCGTCGTATTGACATAGCTAACGATTAGCCCGTCGGGATTCTGTTGCTTCCATGCTGCCAAGTCCTTCCCTGCTACACCCTCCGCCAACGTACAACCGGCGTCGGCAACAGGTATCAATACTTTCTTGTCTGGAGAGATAATCGCTGCGGTCTCTGCCATGAAGTGTACCCCGCAAAAGACGATAATATCCGCATCACTTACCCTTGCAGCCTCTTCAGAGAGTCCTAAAGAATCGCCTACATAATCCGCCAAAGCCTGCACCTCCGGTCGCGCATAATAATGAGCCAAGATAACCGCCCGCTTTTCCTGCTTCAACGTGAGGATACGATTTCTGATTTCTTCTTGCGTCATGATGATTTTTTATTCCGTTACGATGTTCATACTAATATCCATAGCTTTGACAGAATGAGTCAGTGCTCCTACACTGATAAAGTCCACACCGGTAGCCGCCACACCTTTCATGCGAGGGATGTCCATATTCCCGGATGCCTCTGTTTTAGCACGACCGGCAATCAGCTTCACCGCTTCCGCCATCGTCTCATTATCCATATTGTCTAACATGATAATATCCGCACCTGCCTCTATTGCCTGTTGCACTTCCCTTAAATTGGTCGTTTCCACTTCCAGCTTCACGCTAAGCGGCAGATTCTTCCGAACCGCAGCTACGGCATTAGGGATTCCTCCGGCTATCTTGATATGGTTGTCTTTCAGCATAACCATGTCATAGAGTCCCATACGATGGTTCTTTCCTCCGCCGTCGTGTACTGCCATCTTGTCCAACACCCGCAATCCCGGCGCAGTCTTACGGGTATCCAATAAGCAGGTTTTCGTACCTTCCAGTTCCTTTACGAATGCCGCTGTAGCAGTAGCTATCCCTGACATACGTTGCAAAATGTTCAACGAAAGACGTTCGCCCAAAAGGAGAGTCCGGTAACTACATCCGATACGCAAGATGATGTCTCCTTTCTTTACGAAAGTACCATCTTCCACCAACGGTTCCCAGCGGATATTCTGCTCAAACCTTTCATATACTCGCCTGATGACTTTCAACCCTGAGATGACTCCGTCTGCTTTTGCTTTCATTTCTGCAACAGCTTGAGATTGTACAGGAATAATTGCTTCGGTAGAAATATCGCCTGTAGCAATATCTTCGTCAATAGCCAAATCCAATAATCGCTCGATAAGTGAATCGTAATTCATAGCATTTCTATTATGTAGTTATGTTATATTTTCCTTGCGTCAAAACCGGAAGGGTGCGGAGTTCTTCGCCTTTTTGTTGGATAATGTGGAAAAGATATGCATCATTCGGCTCTGGGTAATCTGAACGGGAATGTCCTCCTCTGCTTTCCTTGCGAAACAGAGCCGAACGGATAATAAGCCGGGCTACAGTCAATAAGTTATCGGCTGCCTGCATGTAATATTCGTTTTGTCCTTGCAAAGGCAAGCCTTTTGCCAGTGCGTCCAATTTATCCAAACCTTGCTGTAATCCTTCTTCCGTACGGATAATACCGGCATGGTTCATCATAAGTGTTGCGACTTGCTCCTTTAATGCATTATAAGCTGCTTCGTTTGCAGGATTCAGATGGAAGATGCTATCCGTATCCGGAAAACTCTCTGTACGCGGATTCTCTGATGCATCCTCTACTGCCCGCTTTCCGAAAACCAAGCATTCGATAAGCGAATTGGAGGCTAACCGGTTTGCTCCCATGATTCCGGAAGAGGCTAATTCTCCGCAAACGTACAGGTGCGGAATATTGGTTCGCCCGGAAAGGTTGGTTTTCACACCGCCAACCGTGTAGTGTGCCGCCGGCGCAACAGGGATTTTATCTGTCATGTCTATTCCCAGTTCACGGCATTTCTCAAAGATATTGGGGAACCGCTTTTTTATCAGTTCCGGAGAAAGATGCTTCAGCGAGAGATACACATACTCCTGATGATGCTCCTGCATCTGTTGATAGATGCATTGGGCTACCACATCACGCGGAGCCAACTCCGCAAGCTCATGCTTTCCTACCATGAAACGTTCTCCCTGTTGATTATAAAGCTGCGCTCCTTCTCCGCGTACCGCTTCACTGACCAGATAGACTTCTCCTGTCGTTGTGTACAGGGCGGTGGGGTGGAATTGGATAAATTCCATATCTTCAATAAGACATCCGGCGCGATAAGCCAAAGCCAATCCGTCGCCGATTGTGGTATGCGGATTGGTCGTCCGTTTATAAATGGCACCCGCACCTCCTGCTGTCAGGAAGACGTTATGCGCAGTGTATATCTCTTCTTGGTTCTTGTCGAAGTTCCATGCCCGAACTCCGTAGCAACCGTTCTCGTCGCACAATAAACCGACAACGGCATGGTTGGTGAATCGGGTGATTGTCGGGCATTGTTCCACTTTGCTAATCATAAAGTTGGTAACCCTCTTACCCGTTGCATCGCCACCTGCATGGAGGATGCGTTTATGGTGATGCCCGCCTTCCAAGCCCAAAGCAATCACACCATTCTCTGTATCAAAGCGCATACCTGCCTGTATCAGTTCCTGTATCCGCTCAGGCCCTTCGTTTACCAGCGCATCGACTGCCGGATAATCACACAATCCGCGTCCGGCTATAATCGTATCTTGAAAATGGAACAGAGGTGCATCGCCTTCAGCCGTTACGGCCGCAATGCCGCCTTGCGCGAAATAAGAGTTGCTTTCCCGAATACCCGCTTTTGTCAACAAAGCCACATTCCCATGCTTCGAAGCTAAATAGGCAGTATAGAGGCCGGCAAGCCCGCTTCCTACTATAATATAATCGTAGTACATGTCGCTTTTAGGTTAATTTGTGCGAAAGTACAAAGATTATTCTGTTTGACAAACACTATAATGCGATTTATTATTGTGAGGAGTGTCCATTCCATAAGAAGTAAGATTAACGCATGAAAAAAAGAAATGCAGCCGAATGGACTGCATTTCTTGTGGCAATTTCAAATTAACCTAATTAATAAGGTAACTTTCTATGAAAAGATTTACAAAATATTACTCTAAAGGAGTTTCCGCATTGTCTGCTACGTCCCACCAGAGGCGTTGCCACATATCGTCGCTACCGTTCAGGTAGGTGTTGATAGCTTCGGTAGAATTCGTCACATTGTATTGCTTATCTGTATCGGAGTAAGTGAGGCGATACGGATAAACGGTAACATTGTTATCAAGCTGTCCTTGGTAGATAGGCAATGTCGGGATGTCGAAACGACGCCAGTCTGACCATGCTTCCACACCGCACGTCATGAATCCCGCCAGGAAGCGTTGCATAACGATTTGCTCGATAGCTGTCTGCTGGTTATCTGATAAGGCCACCTTATCGGAAGCAATGTATTCGTCTACACCATCCACCGACGTATGGTAAGTAGCTTGGAATTCAAATGAGGCACGAATGCCCGCTTCGTAGAGCTGTTTTGCATCCGCGTTAATCCATCCGCGCTCTGCGGCTTCCGCCTGTACAAGCAACGAGCGTGCTGCGGTGATAACTCCGTAGGTAGCTTGCGGTTCGCAATAGCTTGATGCCACGCTGCAACATCCTTCTGCTGCAGAGGTTACTGCGTCATTAGATTCCAATCCGAACGGAATACCTTCATACGCATCGAAATCTGTTGCATCTCCATCTACGGTACCCATATAGCCATCCAGCGTGAAGTAGGAGAACATACGTGGGTCTTCGTATTCTTTCAAGGCATCAACAATCACTTTGTTCGGCGCAAACGAAAAACTTGCAGCCGAATAATTCATGTTACCAATATAGTACATCCATGCATATGCATCGCTATTGCTATCGAACGTATAGTGGAATCCGTCTGCCACTTCCGTAATACCGCCATCGTTGTAGGCTTGTGCAAAGCGAGACTGCCCGGTGGTCGGGTCAACGTCTGCCAGTTTAATTGCCAACATCATACGCAGCGTGGCATTGAACTTCTTCCATTTCGAGATGTCTCCGCTATAAAGAATGTCTGCCGAGCTTAATGAACCGGATTCGTCGAAACGGCTGTAAGCATCACATAAATCTTCATCAAGACCTGCATAGATTTCCTCCTGTGAGTCGAATTTAGGTTCCCAGATGTCATCGCTCTCTCCTTTGAATGCTTCGGAGTAGGGCAACGGACCCAGAATATCCGTCAACATCATGAAGAAAAAGGCTCTTAAGGTCTTTGCTGCAGCAATCTGGTTCTCATTATCACCAAACTCTAACACATTCGTTTCATCCTTTGTCGACTCATCCTCGTTCATCTCAATGATGGTATTCATATTCTTGATGACAGCCGTATAATAGGTACTTGTACTAAAAGAAGTAGTTGTAGTAAAAGCGCCATACTGGTTGTTCTTTGCTTCCGCCAAATATCCGGTACGCAACATCATCCAGGGGTCGTACGAATAACTGTTCATTGTGAAGCTGCGCACATAACGCGCCGAGAAAGTAAACAGCATGGATGTGTATGCTTCACCGGGGCGTGTCGGGTCAACGTTCAAATCATCGAAGTCTCCGCAACTTGGGAACAATGCCGCGAACGCCACAGATGCAATTGCTAATATTTTCTTATAGTTCATTGTATTGTCTCCTTATTTCATTATTAATGGATTAGAAACCTAATTTAACTGTGAATCCGAATGAACGTGTAGAGGCTGCCTGACCACCTTCCAACCAGTTATCACCAGTTTCAGACGGGTCAACATTCGGACATGCTGAATAAATCAACCACGGGTTGCTCGCCACGAATGAGAGGCTGGCATTTGTCAAACCGATGTTAGCTTTAGACAAGATCGATTTCGGGAAATCGTATGTCAACGAAAGCTCACGCATCTTCAAATAAGAACGGCTGTACACCCATGAATCCAAATCATAGTATGCTTTATAGTGATAATAGTAATACGCATTCATGTAGCAAGTAACCGGATTTCCATCCGTGTCCACACCTTCTACTTTTACACCACCGCCATTGATAATCGGCTCACGTTCGTTTACGCCATTGTCATTCAGCTTTGCGGTTTCTGCATTTAGACCAGAACCGGTTGACCACAGATTTGTCCAGGAAACCATGCTACCACCAATCATGAAGTCGAAGCTGGCAGACAAGCTCAGGTTCTTGTAACGGAAGTTGGTAGAGAAACCTCCTGTCCAATCCGGCTGGTAGTTACCCACTTCTTTTTCCACGTTGAATTCATAGGTCGGCTGATATCCACCTCCCCAAGCAGACGAGGTAGTTGGAGTCAGAATCAGCTGGCCGTCTTCGTTGCGCGCCCAGCGTGCCATCGTAGTGATAACACCCAACGGCTTGCCCTCTTCTGCTTTCAAGTACCAGTAATAATAGAAACTGTTACCCTCCAGCATATAAGTAGTGATGTCTTCGTTCAGACGGATTAACTTGTTGTCGTTCTTTGCGAAGTTCGCAGTGATGTCCCACTGGAAGTCTTTGGTCAATACAGGTGTTGCACCGAACATCAATTCAACACCCTGATTACGTACCAAACCGGAGTTCAACTGACGGGAAGCATAACCCGACTGAGGTGCTACGGTCATGTTCAGAATCTGGTTCTTCGTATCGCGACGATAGAGATTGATGTCAGCCCATAAACGGTTGTTCAGTACACGTGCTTCCGTACCTATCTCATAAGAAGTGGAGATAGTCGGCTTGATATCCTGATTCAACTGTGTCGAACTTTGATAAAGCGAAGTCAACGAGTTGTACTTGAAGTTGTCGTTATCGCTATTGGTGTACTGATACTGCACAATCGTATTGTACACATCCAATGTAGAACCTACCTGAGCCATCGAAGCACGTACTTTCCAGTAGTTCAACCACGGAGCTTTATGGATAAACTGGTTCAGCATCACGCTGGCAGAAAGACCACCGTAGAGGTAACTGTTATTGGAATCCGGCAATCTGGAATCCCAGTCATTACGAACAGAACCGTCGAGGAAGTAGGTATCATCGAAACCTGCCGTAGCCGTAGCAAATATGCTCTGCGTCTTGTAATGGTACTCGTCATTGAGCGCTGAAACATACCCGTTGGAAGCAGCAAGGTTATAGTATCCGTTCATAATCAATCCGTCGGTAGTATTTGCCGAAAGTAAACCGTAATGAACTTGGCGCTGCTCAAGGAATGCTGCTGCATCTAAGCTTAAGCGGTCATTAACGAACCGGTCACTCCACGTCAAGCGTCCCTGCAAAGTCAAATCGCTCTGGTGGTACTGCTCTTCTCCATAGTAAGGGGTGAAGTTAATAGAACCTTCGCCATACTCATCTTCTTCATTGTGACTTAACATATTGCCCATTACGCGCATACCCAGTTTGAGGTTGTAAGGAAGCAACGCTTCCGCATCCGCCGTGAATACATTGTAACGGCTTGTATTATAAATATTGATATTGTCAAGCGTAGCATAAGGGTTATCATGGAAGTTTGCCGTCAAATTGGTTGGCGAAACGATGTTCCATGTTCTCCAGCTTCCGTCCGAACGCAGATAATCCTTAAAGTCTTTCAAATCGACCTCAGTGTGTCCCCATTGCAAAAAGCTATAAAGTACATTACCGGTTGTTCCATAACCTTCTGTTGCACCGTTATGGTCACGGCGATAAGTATATTTATAGTCTAACGATACGTTTAACCAAGATGCCGGTTTATAGAGAGTCTTGATACTCAGATAACGGCGTACTGCATCCGAGTTCTGCTGAATACCTTCACGATTGCTGTTCGTAAAAGATATACGCGTGCTGATGTCCTTTCCTGATTTGGAGAAAGAGACGTTCGTGGTATTAGACAATGCCGTACGGAACAAATCACTCAAATTCAAGCGATGCACAAACGGAAGTGCCTGCTGGTATTGCGAGCTGGTCGGGTCAAAATAATTGGCATTTGCCACCAACGCATTGCTATCGTAACGTGCACCCCAGCTTTCATCCGAACCATAATCCAAATAATAAGAACCGTCTGCATTAACCATACCGCCGTATGTTCCATAAAGGAACTGAGGACTCATTACGTCCACATCGCCGTATTGGTCAAGAAATTCCTGCGCATAATATTCACCATAGAGACCATAAGAACCACCACCATACAACTTCTGCATATTAAAGTGGTTGTAATATTTGTCGACTGTCAACGTATGGCTGACTTCGATATATCCTTTGCCATCGTTACCATTTGCGCCCTTTGTGGTAATGATAACCGCACCGTTACCTCCTTGCGAACCATACAACGCCGTAGCTGCAGAACCTTTCAATACATTGATGCTCTCCACGTCATCCATATTGATGGCACTTTTATCTGATATAGCACCGTCAATTACATAAATAGGTTCAGCACCGGCAGGGTCTGTAAAGTCTGTGGAACCACGCAATACGATAGTACCCTCATCAAACGTAGCACCTGATTTACCGAAGAAACGTGCACCGGCAATTTTACCTGCCATTGCGTTACCCAAATCCGTCTGACGGGCAACAGTCAAATCCTCACTCGTAACCTTTTGCGTAGAATAACCTAACGATTTCTCCTTACGGGTCAAACCTTGAGCCGTAACGACAACTTCATCCAACGCTTTCGAATCGGATTGAAGGATAATCGTCATCTTACCCGGAGTAATGGCCACTTCAGCCGTTCTCATACCGATGTAAGAAACCATCAATTTCGTACCGGAAGCGGGAACATTATTGATTGTAAAGTTTCCATCCATATCGGAAACTGTACCTATGGTTGTTCCCTCTACCAACACGGATGCTCCAACAACAGGCTCGCCATCCTCTTCCGAAATTACAACTCCTGTAACCGTAGAGGTCTGAGCCAACGCTAATCCCATACTAAGGAAAAAGCCCACCAATAACATTAATAATTTTACTTTCATGCTGCTCTTTTTTAGAGTTATTAATTTGTTTCTTTAGAATATCTCTTCACCAGAGATGTATCGCATAAGTGCGAAAATACACAATTCTATGAAATAATAATTAAGAACAGATGAAAAATTTTGCTTTTATATACAAATATACAGGTAATTTGCAGCAAAACACTACAAATTTAAGCATGTAAATATTTGATAATCATAACATATCCCTCTCTGGTGAAGAGATGTATGATTTCTAAGAAAAGGACGTCATAAAATATTGTTTTTATGCTTTATAATATCTCTTTATTGCAATCTCAAAGAAAAAGAGGTATATGTAGAGGTTTTCTATTTGACAAATATTTCTTAAATACGT
>CAZOKT010000064.1:0-10592 GCA_964580505.1 uncultured Parabacteroides sp.
AAAAAGCAGAAAAAGGCTATCTCAAACTCAAAAGCTAGATGAAAGTATTCAGAATCGGGAAAAATGACTGATTATAACCCCAATTCTACTTGGAAACGGAACTCCCAGCGATTATAAGCTGAATCAGTAGGATTAGCTCGATGATTGTAAGACGCATCGGCCTGTACTTTCAGACTATGCCCTATCAAATAACGTGTTACGCCAAGGGTCGTCTGGTTATAATTCTTATATCCGACCAATGCCTGTACTTTTTTGTCCGGGAAAAGAGTAGAGTTGCGTAATGCTATTTCCCAATTTTTCGGGAATAGATAACTCGTTTGAATATTGATGCCATTACCGGTATAGATACAAGTTTCTTCATCTCCGGTAAAAAGAGGATTGTCTGTTTTTCTTCCCATAAAGTCGGTATAGAACGCAAAACCTTGATATTTTAAAATGAAATCTACAAAATAACTGTGCAGGTTGCGCATTTCTCCATTCGGCATATATTCGCCATTTTGCCCTTGTAGACGGGTTGTGTTATTGTTGAACGAATAGGCTCCAGCCAAGAGGAACTTGACGGTTTTTTCACGTTCAAAATCACCTTCTGCTACGTCACCTAACGCTTTGAACCGCCCAAAGGGGAATAACTCTACGCGTCCTGTATAAGCGAATCCGCCTTTGTCACTTTCACTCCAATTTCTACCTTCTCCCAATGTAACAGAGCCTTTTAATCCAATATTGAAGCCTTTGAATAGTAATTTATAATACTCTGCGAAGAAACCAAAGTCCCGGTCAAGATTGAATTCGGAGTTGACTATACTCCGGTCTATGAATTGCAATGCGCTGGATGAGTTTACACGTGCCCGGTTTGCTTTGATTTTGGTTTGTCCGAATCCTATGCTCAAATGGTCATTTGGCATATAATAAACCATTGCATCGCGAACAATATTGGTATTTCCGTTGGGTAAATCTTTGGCATCGTAAGGCGTGAAGCCTAATTGTATCGAATAGAGCAGTTTCGGGGAGAATATATAGCCATCGAAGCGTAAGCGCAAACGTTTGACGCGGGCTTCTGTATCGGTATGAGAAAAGTTATCATCAAAGTCGAATGCTAACATATTCTGCATGCGGAAGCGCATCGTCATTTTGTAAAGCTTATTCTGCGGTTCAAAAGAGATACCTTTGCCGACCTCAATGTTCGGCACATTGCGAAGATACTCAATCATATCTTCGGATTGCTCATCTTCGGCAAGCAGAGAATCTATACGAGAAAGCAATTGATTCACAGGCTTATCTTGTGCCCAAATAGCCGAGCATTCAATCATTAAGGCAAAAGTAAATACAATATTCCTAAGTCTCATGGGATAACTTTTTGGTGCAAAGATAAGTTTCTTCCATTACAAATTAGAAACGCCTGTATTACAAAACAATTACATCTGTATTTATTGCTTGATATCGCTTAATTCAACCAGTTTGTTGACGATAGCATAAATCGTCAAGCCACTCGGGCTATGGATTTGCAACTTGCGGGCAATGTTGCGCCTATGTGTAATCACAGTATGCGTAGAAATGTACAGCCGGTCTGCTATCTCTCTGTTCGTCATACCTTTGACCACACAAATTACAATTTCTTTTTCCCTTGCACTAAGGCTTTGTTGTTCTTCATTTACGCCATCTTCTGCATCTCTTTCCACAATAATCAACCGCTCTATCTTTTGCTTGAGGCTAATTGCATTGTCATATATACCGATTTGTTCATCATATGGACGGAGACATTCTTCGGGAAAGAGATGAGGAAGCAGGGCTATGATTTTCATATCTGGGCAACCGCACTCTTCCTTCAGATGGTGGAATGAATGGTTTCGCAGCAGAAGTGGATTTGCAATCAAGATATTCGGTTTATGAATCCGCAAGGATTCCACTATCGATTCATTCTCTGTGATTTCCGATACATAGATAGATAAACCCGATAGTTTCCTAAGCAAATTGCTTAAACCATAACGAATAATAACCGAAGGCTCGATAATTGCTATTCTTAGATTTGCATTCATGTTCAGTCGTCTTTAAAAACAGCTTTTTCATAACATAATACAGCAGGGATAAACAAATTATCTTCTATACGTGTATGAGAGACCAAATCCTCTTCAGTGGTGAACAAGTCGAATAAAACACCGTTCAGCAGGTAGCTTCCTTTTCCGGGATAATATTTGATTAGGATATTCTTCAGGTCGGACAACTTCTTGTCTATCTGTTCATGACGTCGACGGAAAACGGAAATGTTATATTTCTTGTCTCGCTTTCCATTTAGCAAGTCGTGTACATACGGGAATGCGACCTTCTCCTCATAAGCCATGTGCTTATTCACCTCTGCAGCATACTCGTCGAAAAAATTCCGAATGACAAAGGCTACGTCAGAAGGACAGGTAGAGATAGCATCAACCAGCTTTCGGCGAATGTGAGGAAGACGGAAATCAAGAAAGTAATCGTGTGCATTGTGCAAGTAAGTAATCAGTGTCTCTATAGATAAATGCCGGCATATCTCTTCGGTAACGGTCTGTATCTCTTCGGTAAGAAAGTTCACAACCGTCAGGAATGTATAGGCATCTACATTGTTTTGCCGACATACTTCACCGATACTTTTCTCTCCAAAACCTAATGCAATTCCGAAGCGACTCATCACAAGAACCATCGGATAATTCCCGCAAATCAAATCGCTCATCTTATCTGTTTCTTTATAAAGACCTTTCTTATACATAACGATATCTAATTGTATAGGTGTACGAGGTCTCAAAGATACATCTTTTTGTTCCATGAATCCAACGTTTTATTTTAATTTAGCAACTGTATTCGTTCTTGGTGCTGACCTGTTTATCCACATACAGATACCAGCCACATAGCATTACAACTATCAGTCGATAGTATGTCCTTATCAAAAAGGATTGACATTTTTATCTTCAGAAAAGACAACGGCTATGCATTCCATTTCGATCAGCCATCCTGGGCGGCAAACCGGTGCATGAACAATAACATGTGGTAAATCTGGATAGTTTTCCGTAAAGAAGCGTTCTACAACATGGTAATCGGCCGTATCGCGTAAATATATGATAGATTGCATGATATCTCGTGTTGTGGCTCCGCCTTCGGCTAATAAAGCGGAGATATTCTCCATCATGCGTGCAGCCTGTCGTAGGATATCTCTCGGATACAGAATGTTGCCCTTATTATCAATACTTGCTGTTCCAGAGATGAATATTTGCTTACGGTCTCCATAATGCACCGCTGTTCCACGCTCAAAGGTAACCCCATATTCATAGGTCGGATTCAGATGTGCCGGTGCATAGAGGAACTGGATCTGTTTTGGTTTCAAGCCTTTTACCGCGTATGTATCCATCGTAACCAATACAGAAGGGTCTGTGTTCCGCCCTTCGATACCGGTACTGGAGATATAGTGCGTTTTCTCCGTCAGCTCCTGTGTAATGAATACCTCCTTGCGTGCCTTTACAACACCCGCATAGTTCACATCTACATTCTGGACAAAGAACCACGTGCGGATACAATTGGTAGCCAACTTACAATTTACTTCGGTTAGTTGCAACACATAGTCATTGAGCAGGAGGCGTGTCTGATACTCGGAATTGGAAGCATGGTTATATGCTCCGCCTGTCCAGTATTGCGTGTAGCCGTTGTGAGTAGCCAAAGACATACCATTCTTTTCCGTTTCAACCGTAACCCCTGTCTGAAACCAAGTCCAAATGGCAATCTTTGTCCCGTTCAACGGTGCCTGTTGTATAATAGACAAAGCACAAAAAGCGTTCTCACATTCCCAATCCATCACTAGATCCGTTTGGTTTGTCGCGTCACTAAGAAAGTATCGCCGGAAAACAGCTACCGCATTATCCGCTAAATCTTCCTTCACGACTGAGACATACGCTTGCTGAATGTGCTGCAATTGTTGGGTGAAAGGTAGGGTCGGGTCTGTAGTCGTTAAGATTAGCTGATATTCCGTTATCCCACCTTTACCTGTGAAAGAAGCGATTTGTGCTTCCACCGATTTATCTTCGTATTTCTTTCTTATAAAATTCATATATTCTATATTCGTTCTTTATTTTAATTAATTTACTTCAGCTCCTGCATCAATCCAATCGTCAAGCAGCTGAAGTAAATCGTTGGATGTTACCATATCGCTATGATCCATACCCCAATCTGCCGTGACATCTGTATTCAGAATTAAATGTAGAAAACTTTCTTCAGAATTGCAAGGATTAACAAACATTAAACTATCCTCGCTCTTGTCGGCTACGACATTTACCAACGCCTCATAACTTCTATCAGATGTCAAATAAAGCCCGGCAGCAGCCGAAGTACTTCCACCATGACAAGCTATACAATTGAGGTCAAACAAATTGGTTTGTATAGCTGCGTACATGCTCGCATCCACCGTACCGACATCAATTCGGATAGTATCTTCCTGCTCTGTATAATCGTATGTATAGAAGCTGACAATACGTTTGCGCAACCGGTTGATGGCACAGATTTCGATTGTAGTTACCTCACTTGATATGCCAGTTAGCACAATATTCATCGAACCGGCGTTGTTGGTCGTAATCCCTTTGGCTGTTTTGGCATATTCGCTATCGTCAGAAAAGCCGGCCAGTACGATACTATAGCCGCTTGCCCAATTGCCATTCCCTGTAATATCGCCCGTTAATCGTATCGAACCGCCTTCCCGCTCCGTTTGGACGACCTCATTATAAATTTTGCCATCATCGCATGACACAAACAATCCGGTCGTTGTTAATAATGATATTATTATATAGATAATAAAGTTCTTCTTCATAATCATTTTAGAATGTATATTGCAGCATCACAGTACCTGAATGCATAGCCAATCCGAGATCGTCATTGTCGCGGTCGAGCTGCGTCTCATGTCCGGTACGTCCGATAAATTGATACATTGCTTGCAATTTCAGATTGCATCCCTTGAAGAAATAATTGAAGCCTACCGCTGGCATATTAAGGAATCCAGCATCATCCAATCCGTTTCGGTTGAAAAGATCGTAACGTGCTGTTATTTGTAATCTGTCTAATACGAAATAACCACCTTGCATATAGCCTCCCAAATAATTATAGCTTTCATCTATCTTCTGCCGTTTCGTAAACCCAATGTTCATGTAATAGATTTCTGCGCCTATGTAAAGCCTGTTTTTCAGCCAGGCGAACTCTGCACCGACGCGTGTATCGTTTGTACTTTCCGATTCACTTTCCACATTTAAAGAGGCAGAAAGCCCGAACAACATCTTGTCTTCCTTTAAGCGATTTGGATTTCCTTGTGTGGATGGCATGACGCCTTTTGGCATATAGGTGATACGCCCTGCATAAAGCAAAGATGGAATATGCCAATCGTCACTCAATGTCTTGTCTGCAGTATTAACAGACGCACCTGTACCGTTAAATATACCTACTTCATATCCGAATTTCTTTTTTATTAGCCCATGGACTTCCACACCCAAATCGAAGCCAGTCCCGATATTCGGCGTAACAGCATTCAGCGAGTAGGGCAGAATAACGGACGAGGTTAATGATACGGGCAGAGTAGGCATCAAGGTCTCGCCTAAAGTCGTCAGGTAAGCGTGCGTGAAAGGTGTCTTAAACTTACCGGCACGAATAGCAAACTGTTCCTTCACTTCATAGTCGAACCACGCCTGTTGCAAAATTGCGCCTCCGCTTCCAGCAGCATTAATTGAGAGATTAAATGTTACGCGGTCAAATGCTTTTCCGGTGAATCCCAATACTGCGTATGGAATCGAGAATCCCGAATTGTGCACATTGTCTTGATTGTAGGCTGGGTCTAATCCTTCGTCGTCATAATAGTTAATCTCCGCCATAGTTTGTACCAGCAAGTATGGCTTAAAGATGAAATCTCCCTTTTTTGTGGCGATAGAGAACCCCTCTCTTCCAGCTAAAGATACGACACCATTCTCAGTATCTTCTTCATATTGAGCTTTCACACTCATGGGCAAAAGCAACAAAGCCACTACTATATATAATAACTGTCTCATATCTTTCACTTGTCTTGTTTTTTTATTATCTGTCTCAAATTATTTATGCAAATCAGTATTGAACATTCGTTTTATCGGATTATAACAATAAACTATATATCTTAAAGCGAGTTGATAAAAGCAATCATCGCGTCGCGTTCTTCTTTGCTCATCTTCTTGAACAGGTTCTTGGAGGCTTCAGCCTCACCACCGTGCCACATGATGGCCTCGACGAGGTTACGTGCCCTGCCATCGTGCAAGAAATAGGTATGTCCGTTCACAGTTTCTTGCAAACCAATCCCCCAAAGTGGAGTCGTACGCCATTCATTACCTCTGGCCATACCGCTTACATAGTTGTCATTTAATCCTACACCCATGATTTCCGATCCCATGTCATGCAATAAGAAATCGGAATAAGGATGAATAGTTTGTCCTCCGAGCCAAGGTATTTGCGTACCGTTCAACAAAGTTGCTCCACCTGCTCGTGTATGTAGAGTCGTTACATGGCATAGATGGCATTTAGCTTCATAGAACTTTTGCTCACCAAGAATAACCTGCTCATCGTTTACATTGCGCCGCGCTGGCACACCAAGACAATGCAAATAAAGATCGACATCTTCCATATCTTCTGTCGAAATGTCCAATTGGTCATACAAAAGCCCCATCATGCTTCCTTGATTAACTTGAATTTGTCCTTCGCAAATTTCTTCAGGATAACGACTATTAGTTACTCCCATATCGCTTGAAAAACCTAATTCGACGGTTAAGTCGAGATGCTGTGCTTTATTTCCGGATAATCCCACACTCGTAATACCTTTTTCCGTAACGTAATTCACACGTCCGCTAATACCATACTCCGGATAATTGCTCTTAGCGGCGAGTGCCTCAATTTCTGTACGATCTATGGCCATCATTTGTCCCATTCCGACATGGCGTAAAGGAATACGTACCGTACAAAACAAATCTTCCGGAGCGATACTGTCTGCATACCATTCTGTTATTGTATAAGTAGGTTTGGCTAATTCGTAAGTATCTCCGTCGGGAAAAGTAAAGGTTTGATACTCGTACTCTACACTCAGCTTTCCTTCAGGTTCAACTCCATAGATTGCCTGATCGTGCAACACCCGTCCATAGTCTTTGAATTGTGCACCATTACGACGGCAAATGTAGACCAACATAGAAGAAAAGCCGTAACTACCCGAACCTCCCTCGCTCCAAAGTGTCGGCCGTGTACGTCCTGCATTGCGATGGCAGCTTCCACAAGAATAACCAACATAAACAGGTCCTAACCCTCCTACATTCTGATTGTTGCTACTGGTACGAGCATCGTCATAAAGACCGTCTCCGCTGGTGAAACGAGTGGCATACGTTCCAGATACCCAACTGGCTTCAGTGTCGTAAGCAATGGATGAAGTCAGGAATACCGTTGCTGTACCTGCTGATAGCGCATATCCGTCCGGAACTTCCATCGTATCCATATCCATCTTATCATCGTCCTCGCACGAAAGGAAAAAGAGCGATACGGCTAATGCACAGGTTAATAGATAAACTTGTTTCATCATTTCTTTATTGGATTATTGTTTGTCTTAAAGCCTTAAAGAGACCATACTTACAGTACAATCTCTTTAGGGTTGTTTTTTTATAAGAGCTTAACTTGCTCTTTTGTCTTAATTATTCACACTGCGTGGTTCTCCATCCTTGAAAATCAAGAACTCCAGTGTATGGTAACCACGTACACTTTGAGCTGCACCAATTTCTTCACTATCTTCATCATAGTCACCGCTCCATTCCATTTCGCTCCAATTCTGTGAATTCAATACCTGAACGATGGCATCCACGTCCAAAGGCCAGCTATCCATATTCGGGTCTAATCCCCAATTAGCAACCGGACCGATCAAGAAAGCTTCGCTCTTTTCCCACGGTTCACGTGCATCTAACCAAGCGTTGCAGCAATTGACGAAGTTATTGTCGCTCGGACTTTCACGGAACTGATTAACTGCTTCCAACAACGCTCTGTTCTTTGTCTGCAAATCAGCGTATGTAGGTAATACGACTGCATCGACGAATTGCTCTGCAATGGCATCCAAACGGCTTGCGTACTCAGAACCTGACAACGTATTTACCAATGGGAGTAATTCATTTAGCAAAGTAGTTGCCAGCGTATTACAAGCATTCATAGCTTCTACGGATTCTTCGCTATCAATATTATTACGGAACGGTTGAGGGATAGCCTGAATAGCTTTTGCCGCTTCGAAGATTTGTGTTTTGATTGTTTCATCCAAATCCGCATCTATGGAAGCAATGAGTACGGAAAGTGAATTTTCCACGATATCTCCTTCATCATCGAACTCAGCATACGAATTATATGCACTCAAATCCCCATCGATTTTATCTACGTCGTTATCGTCAATCCGTCCATAATAGGTATTGCGAATCGAGAAGATGTTATTCGTATAATCATCACGAGAATGCCAACTGAACCAAGATTCTACTGCATACAGTCCGCCTTCCTGGTCTCCACTTACCCATAAGTTATACGGATCCTGAATTTTTGCCGTACCCACTTCATTCGCAATATTCCACATACCGCCTTCTACCATTTCTTGGATGCAGGCAAGCGGACTACTATAAGCTCCTCCGGTTTGTTCTTTAAACATAGTGGCATATGGGCCACTGCCTTCATAATCTGTTATCCAAGCCTCATACAAACTTGTTGCATCCTGGTCCAACAAAAGAGCAGTTTGGTACATGTAATTACCCCATGCCGAAGCATTTTCGGAAGTATAATCCAAATTGTAGGCACTATCTTCGTCGTTTCCATCATCCGTGAGCGAATCGTCGTCATCTGAACATGCCGTAAAAGCCAATGCCATACTCAAAGCTAAAATAGCCGAATAAAAGAAATTTTTCTTTTTCATTTTGTTTATATATTTATATTACTGAGTTGATAATTCATTTACTCCAAAACCAACCTATGTATGCAATCGCAAGACTGAATTCATTCTCACTATTGTAACTTCCTCCACCTATCCGACGAGTCGTATAGTCTGCTTTTACAACTAAATTGGGTAATGCATACCAGTTAAAGCCTGCTGTCCACATACTGACTTTGTTTCGCAAGTCCATCACGTCCTGTCCAGCTCCTTTTTGCTGGGGATTATAATATTCATAACGGACAAACGGATAGATAACCGGAACTTTCGGATTATCCTTGCAGAAAGAACGCAAATTTAACCCAACCTCTCCTCCATAACTTACGGCGTTTTTGGCAATAGGCGTAGTTCGCGTATAAGGAGAAAGCCCAGAAAGTGTTGCATTCAATTTGGTCAAATCATCAGAATGACTTAAATTACCATAAATCATATTGGCACGAGCCGTTACATATTTGTTCTTATACTGCGCATCTGCCGAATAAATCCACAACGAAACATTATCGTCAATACTTGAATATTCCGTTAATTTATCAGAGTTGGCAGCCACATTATTACAATAATAAACAGAACCACCTACTTTCAAGCCCGGTACGCCATTGTAATTCAACCGAATCACGTATGCCGGAGAGGTAAAATTGTCGGTTTCGAAAAGACCTTGCTTTCCTCCTTGTACCCAATTGTTCCGGTCGAATCCGTTTGCATTTAAACCAGCAACCACCATCGCTTCATAATTAAAACTGGTGTACCCTTTGCCAAAGGTACCGAAGAACTCGATACCCGTCTCATGCCACGTAGAGGGGATTATCGTTGTTTCACCTTCCGGACGGGAGGTTCCAAAGAAGTTAATCGGTTCATGATGCTCATTTGTCAAACCTACCGGTACAATTAAATGCCCTGCACGGACGTTGAACGCCGGATGAATCAAACGAGCGATGTAGAATTGCTCCAGAGCTACTTCCCCTCCCTTCTCTACTTCTGTTTCATATTCTCCGTTTTCCGTGTTTTCAATTTCGTATGCCGTGCCGGTTCCCCCTGCTTCAAACTCGATTTCTGCACTCAATATCCACTTTGAATTAAATTTGTAATCGAATGCCAATATGAAACGAGGAATGGAGATTTCATTCCGATGGTCTTTTGTATTTCCGTTGGATGTTCCACGAAAGCGGTTAATACCGTAATCCATGAATTGCGCTAAAACCTCTCCATAACCACCAACACGGAATTTTTCATACCCATTTGCATAAATCTCAGCAGATTGCTCGGCCGCAGAAAGTTCTTCGCCGCTCTCTTGTGCTATCAAAGGCCCTGCTGCACATAGAAATAGAATTAATGTATTTACTAATCTTTTCATGATGTTTTGAAATTTTTTACAAAAATACATTCGATAGAATCGCTCTGCAATCGCCATGATTAGGTATAACGAACCGCATTATACTGCGTTTTAGGTATTTTGTATCGAAATACTAAGAAATAGGTATTATGAATGTTAAAATACCAATATATGGGTATTGCGCTTATCTTGCCTGATTCCTATTTCTGTATCACCTAAAAATAGACGTAAACTGTTAGTATAAAGTGAATTCGATATAAGAAAGCAGATTACGGCAGGAGAACGGTTCCCTGTTCATTACCCGATGGA
>CAZOKT010000065.1:0-10536 GCA_964580505.1 uncultured Parabacteroides sp.
AACCGTTCTCCTGCCGTAATCTGCTTTCTTATATCGAACTCACGTTAAATTAATACGATCCAACACACTACTCTTGTGGATATAAGACACCGGGATAATCTGATTTAAATTAAAAGACATCTCAGCAAGGCCAGCCTTGCTGAGATGCACATTAAATGTTCTATTTTTGTCCAATAACTGCAACAGCTTTAGGACAACTAGAGAAAAATTACTCCTCAATCAATTAATACGCTGAGTCGCAGAATAGCTAATCTTTAACGCATAAGCTTCACGAAGAGCTTGTTTCACGTCCGTAATCACCCCCATCTTAGTATCTCTATCAGCCTTGATGGAAACCGTCATATACGGTTGGTCTTCCTCTTTCATACTGGATTTTTCCTGAGCGATATAATCCTGAATTTCTGATACCTCAGCGAATTTATCATTCAATTGGATACGAGTTTCTGAACCGAATTGCTTTTGTAACTCCGGCATCGGCTTACCTACATAAATGAAAGTAACTAAAGATTTCTTCTCCAATTTTTGAAGTTCAGTAGCCTGTGGAGCCATAAACTGCACCTTTAAAGTCACTTCACGCATACTCGTTACCATCATGATAAAGAACAAGAACGCAAACACCAAATCAGGCAATGAAGACGTATTTAATTCAGGCATTTCACGCCCGCCTGTTTTACTAAATTTTCCCATCCTTAGTTCCCTCCATAATTTTTAGGTTCAGCTTCAGAAATCTTTTGCGGATAAATCTGCTGAACAGCTTTCTGCTGATCCTCGTCTAATTCTGTAAAAGCTTTACCAAATTTCTTCTTTGAGATATCATCACGCAGTTCATTATAAGCTCTTGCCAGCTCATTTTGAACGTCAATATAAGCCTGATAAGAAGTACCGCGGTCATTCTGTAAAGAAATAACGTGGTTCTTCGTTACCATAGTTTTGCCAAAATAAGGAACATCCGCTTCTGTTTTCTCTGGAAGATGTTCATCATTATATGGATTGTCAATGAACTCCTTTACCTTATCTTTCAACTGTTTGATATCAATCAACTCATTTGCACACATAATCTGGTTGGTACTACTAACCAAAACTACGAGCAGATTACGTTTTTTGATATCAACTTCCGTGTCCATCTTTTGATCTTTAGGAACAGGTTGAGGTAAACGTCTTGGTAAACCCTTATCTGTATCCATTGATGACGTCATAAGGAAGAACAAAAGTAACATGAAAGCAATATCGGCAGATGAAGAGCCATTGATTCCCGGTGTTTTTCTCTTCTTTTTACCCATTTTACTTTTCCATATAAAAATATTCTTACTTACTAATCATCCGCTTTATTGTTCCCCAACAGATTGCAGCCAGAATCAATATGAACAATACAATAGATGACATAATCCACATATCTGTACATTTCAACCAGAATGCAGTATTATAAGTTTGTGAATCTGCATTTAATGTAGTTAATGGTGTACCATCACCCATAGAATAAGTAATGATAAGCATCAATGCAAATAAAACCAATACGCCAAGAGACATGGCTGCCCCCTTAGGATTTGTTCTCAATACAGAGACATACTGCCAAACACCCAATACCACTAACGCGATGATGGTAATATAAAATACCAAATAAGTCCAATTCAGCAAAAGTTCTGTATATACATAATCTTTATTTTCAGCAGCAGGGTCAACGACACCACCTCCAAAGAATATGCCGACAACCACTACTGTAATAATAGATATTACTAGTAATGTCCAGCTTGATAATTTTCTTATCTTAGTAACAGCCATATTTTCTTACTTTTTGAATTTGAGGTTATATTTATAAACCATATCAACCAATGTTACAGAGGCATCTTCCATCTGGTTCAACAAAGCCTCAACCTTTGTCAACAAATAGTTATAAAATACCTGCAGAATCAAAGCAACAATCAAACCACCAATGGTCGTAATCAAGGCCACTTTCATACCACCTGCAACAACGGTCGGACTGATATCGCCAACTTGTTCGATCTTATCGAACGCCATGACCATACCTACTACAGTTCCTAAGAATCCTAAAGATGGAGACATTGCAATGAACAACGTAATCCAAGAGAGGTTTTTCTCCAACAAACCACCTTGTACTCCACCATAAGAAATAATTGATTTTTCTACCACATCAATACCTTGATCTAATCTCATCAACCCTTGATAAGCAATAGAAGCAATAGGTCCACGAGTGTCACGAGCCAGTGTCTTAGCAGCTTCCACATCACCTTTATCTAACGCATCTTCCAAACCTTTTAAGAATTTCTGCGTATTAATTTCAGCTAAGTTCAGATAGATAATTCTTTCCAAAGCGAATGCCAAACCAAAAATCAATACGATTGCGATTGAACTCATAAAGTCAGCACCACCTTCGATGAATTTAACTTTCAACGCTTGATACAAACCAGATTCTACAGCCGGAGCTGCCGCGTCCTGAGCAAATGCTACAGTAGAAGTTCCTAAGGCACACATGCCCAAGAATGCTTTTGCAAAATACTTTTTCATTGTGTGTTTAATTTTTAAGATTAATACTTTTCTTATTTATTTTTCTCTTTGTTTATTATCTTCTGCTATTCGCGGAGAGAGCGGGATTCGAACCCGCGATACACTTTAGGTGTACACACGCTTTCCAGGCGTGCCTCTTCAGCCACTCGAGCATCTCTCCTTAAGAGCTTCTTTTCGTAAACGATTGCAAAATACAAAAAAAATCGCATATACAAACGTTTCAGTGCACAAATCTATACTTTTTGCTCGACATACACATCATTTCTTGCAAAGAAATTTTCGAAGAATTTGAAATTATATAACTATAATAATTTATTAACACTTCTAAATATTTCAAGGACATTCTTTCTCGTTTCTAGAATAACGTATTCTATCTCCGTCTGATAAATTTGTGCCAATTTTTCTGCAGTTTTCCATATATATATAGGTTCATTTCTTTTTCCCCGATAAGGAACAGGCGCCAAATAGGGCGCATCTGTTTCCAAAACAATTTGGGAAAGATTTGTCCCTAACAAAATTTCTCCCAACTTCGAATTTTTAAACGTAACCACACCGTTTATGCCTATCTTAAATTGGGGCAATTTCTTGATGGCTTCCAAGTCTTCCGATGTACCGGTGAAACTATGGAACACTCCATATAAACTATCCACACCTACCCGATATATACTTTCCAACACTTCTGGATAAGCATCACGTGTATGAATGGCAACAGGCATATTTAAATCAATGCTCCATTGTAATTGTTTTTCAAATACCTCTATCTGTTGCTTCTTATATGTCCTATCCCAAAACAAATCAATTCCAATCTCGCCTATTGCGCAATAAGAACGTTTTTCTAAATAGGACTCTATTAAACTCAAATCTAAGGCATAATCACTTTTTACGCTTGTTGGGTGCAATCCCATCATGGGATAAACAAAGTCCGGATATTGATCACATAGAGCATGCATTCGCTGAACTGTTTTCAAATCCACATTAGGCAACAATAGGGCATCAATACCTGATTTTTTTGCCTCTTGAATCAAGATATCTCGATCCAAATCAAACTCATCCAAGTAAATATGACTATGTGTATCGATTAACTTCATATTCCCTATTTACTCTTAAGATTGACGGTTCATCAAACGATTACTTACTTCTTTTATTACCGACAAATTCTCGCCAGGAACACATAACGCATTCAAATGATTCATTGCCTCTTTAAAATAAACTTCTATCTTCTGCTCTGAAAGTTCTTTCAAATGTAATTCATTATATATAGAGGTAATCGCTTTGATTTTTTTCTCATGTTCATAACCATCCGCCGCTCCTATCCATTTATTTAATATGGCAAGTTGAGATTCATTGGCTAGACGAAAAGCATTAATCAATAAGAAGGTTTTCTTATCGCACAATATATCTCCACCTATATCCTTACCGAACGTAGCCATATTGCCATATACATCCAACACATCATCTTGCAATTGAAAAGCCAAACCCATATTAATACCAAACTGATACAAATGTGTCGCATCATCCTCCGGCGCATCTGCCAAAAGAGCACCCATCTTCAATGAACAAGCCAGAAGCACAGCCGTTTTTAAGCGAATCATTTCCAGATATTCTTCTTCTGCTACATTTTGGCGTTTTTCAAATTCCATATCATATTGCTGACCGCCACATATTTCCAACGCCGTACGTGTAAACAAATCTAATACACCTTTCAAATGTTTCGAATCAGTTTGCCCTATCAAATCATAAGCAGTGATTAACATCGCATCACCTGACAATATTGCAGCATTATCATTCCACCGCTTATGAACCGTAGGCTTTCCTCTTCGCTTATCAGCTCTGTCCATCAAATCATCATGCAGAAGCGTAAAGTTATGGAACACCTCTATACCCACTGCCGGCGTCAAAGCTGGAGTAATATCTTCCTTATACATATTGTATGCCATAAGCAGTAATGCTGGACGAATCCGTTTTCCACCTAAAGATAAAATATAATTTATCGGCTCATACAAGCTCTGCGGAGGGCAATCGAACTCAAGCTTCCTAAGAGCTTGTTCTATATGCTGCAAAATATCATCAAAGCCTATCATAAGTTTATCAAATTAAAATTCATAGAAAAAGGCTGCGCCTCCAGAACACGCAGCCTTTTTCTAAAATAATTTTTCACTCAGATTATTGCAAACGGAACTGTACCGGCAAGATAAATCTTACACGAACAGGCTTACCACGTTGTTCTCCGGGTTTCCATTTAGGCATTGTACCTATCACGCGAACGGCTTCTTTATCCAACGAAGGGTCTACACCACGCATTACTTCAATGTCCACAATTGAACCATCTCGGTTAACCACGAACGAACAAACTACACGTCCTTGGATGCCATTCTCTTGTGCTATAACCGGATACTTAATGCTCTTACTTAAGAACTTCATTAATTCGGCAGTACCACCAGGAAATTCCGGCTGCTTTTCTACTACAGTAAAAATCTGCTGTGCAGATTCTTCTTCCTCTTCTTCGTCCACAACAGGAGCAACGTAAGTTTCTACCTGAGCTGTGCTTGCATCATCTTCCGAAGATGCAATTTCCACATCGTCCAATTCTACATCATCATCCACAACCGTTAATACTTCTGCCACAGCAGGAGCTGGTGGAGGCGGTGGAGGCGGTGGAGTGTTTTCCTGTCTCGTGATCTCAATTTCTTCTTCAGCGATTATGTCTTGCACTTGATCTTGTGCACTGACAACCATGACATCCGTCGAGCTCCATTCAAAGCTAACGAAAAGGACAGCTAAACCAACGACGAATCCCATCAGGACACTCATGGTTTTGCCTCTTTCAAGGTCCGCTTTCGGCGATTTCTTTACTTCCATAAACTATATATTTTATAAAACGGATTTTCTACTTGGCAAATGTACAAAAAAAATGGAATATCCAAGCTCTTTCCAAAAAAAAAGTGGTTTTATTGTTTTTTAGCACAACTAAACGCCTTCCAAGAGTATTTATTTTTCTATCCAACATACTAATAATTGACTGGCAGTTTTCAGCCTCATGTTTCACAGCTGCTTCATTTCTATTATATTTTAAGAAATAGTTTCAAGATAACTTTTGATACAAAGTGATAAAAAAATTACAAAAGGGAATAAAATAATGAATCCATCTGTATCTTCCATCTAAATTCTATTAATTTCTTGCTTTTTCAATTTTTCTTCTCAGATCGGAATCTTGATTTTTTTTGACATAAATCAATTCAAATAGAGATTTTAGAGATGCAAAAGCTTACTGCGGGACAAGGTTGATGGCTCATCAATAAGCAGTGGGTCAGTCTACTCGATAAGAAAAGGTCAGCTTGTTCGGGGATGTTTCACTCTCTTTCTCGAGATGCAGATCAACATCTGTTCGATAAAAATATTAAATTATTTCGCGGGAAAACAGGAATGTAGTAGTAAAAAATATTTAATTTATAACACTAAACATAACATTTGTCGTCAATAACGGGCAACTCATTCTGTTTTAACATCGAACTCATGTTATTTATAATGATATTTTTCATTGCTTCTCCTTTATAAAAAGGGCGAATCCAAATGTTTCCTTGGAGAAAGAACCGGACGAGGTGCAAAACTAATTCATAAACTTTAAAATTCCTTATTCCATTCTTTTTTTGTAATCACCGATTTTTACCTAAGTTTGCCCACAGTTTAATTATATATTATCAGGTATTATGAAAAAGGTATTCTTGATAGCATTTGCCCTGTTGATTTTCAATGCATGTGAAAACAAAAAATCATACGTACAAGAATTCTCTACATTCATCGAAAATGTACAGAAGCATGCTGATTCCTACTCTGAGAAAGATTGGGAAAAAGCAGATAAAAAATTCGAAAAGTTCACCGGAGATATTTATAAAAAGTTTGCCGAAGAGCTGACAAATGAAGAGAAAATGAATATAGCTAAGTATCAAACGCTTTACTCGGCCATGCGGGCTAAAGCTGGATTTAAAGATTTAGAAAAAAACATCCAAGAGGCAACCCAAAAGGCAAAAGAAGCATTAGAAGAAAAATAAGTGCATTTTAACCCATTCATGTGCAGGAAAGAATAAAGGTTTATGATGGCAAGAAAATTACAAATTCTAATACTATTGACTTTTCTTAGCTTTTGTTTCCCAGCGTACTCGTTTGGGCAAGCAAAAGACTCCAATCCCTCTCTACTACTGGTACGAAACTATACCATAAACGATTATAAGGCAAGTTGTCAGAATTGGGATATTCATGTCTCGGAAGACGGTGCTTTATATGCTGCCAATAATTCCGGATTGTTGGAGTTTGACGGGAACACATGGCATTTATGCAAAACTCCGCAAAAAGAAATCCTTTACAAAGTGCGCAAACAGAATGATACTATATACATGAAAGGAGAAAAGCAAGATGCTTATTGGCTCTATGACACCGAGAAGAATCTAGTTTATTATCCTTTAGAAGACACTTTGCCGGCCTCTCTTTTCCTGCAAAGATACCACACAAAGGCATACCCTGTCCCGGATAAAGTAGCAAACGCACGACCTACAGTCTATATCCAAATACCAGACTTGAATATCGTAGGAACAGAACACGGCGTCTTTTTTCTGGATAAAGAAGGGACTATCCTGCAGCATTTATCAACAGATAATCAATTGCAAGACAACTTTGTCCATGCTATTTGCGTACAAGATGAAACACGTATATGGTTAGCGTTAGACAATGGTATCACCCAAGTAGATATTGATCCGGGCATAAACATATTGAGTAAACGAAGTGAAACCGGAAGGCTGATTAATGCCGAATTACAAGGCACTGATATATATATTCATACAAACTTCGGTTATTTCAAACGGTCATTAAGCCAGGATGAGTCTTTTACACCTATTCCATACAAAGAAGCAGAGAAAGTCCTCAATAAGAAAACTGTTGTCTCTTCACTCAAACCACAAGATATATTCACAGACTTACAATCTTTAGATTATTTCAGCCAAGCAGAATATATCTATCCGACTTTCGATAGTATGTATTGGCTAATCTATCAGAATGAAGCAAGGCTATTAAAAAAAGAGGACGAAACAACGACAACCTTGAAGTGCCGTATTTTATTTGACAATTATAATATACACCTAACCACACGCGGACCGCATTTCTTCACACTTAATGATTCTTTGTATGCAATCTCTACCATGCAGGGTATTTTATTATTAAATCTCCGTCAATTAATCTCCGGGACATTAACCCTAACCATGCCTACTTTTCGGAACATCGTTTATCAAGACATGAATGGTTTGCACTATTTGCGTCCAGACACAAACTATATCGAACTTCCACACCGCTTCCAAGAGGTCAATTTGTATGTAGGGACAACCGTATTTACTCCTAACCATCAAATATCTTATCTGTTGGAAGGTGTTTCTACGCAATGGTCAGCATGGCAAGACGATGGTAAGATTCTCTTTTCCCAATTGCCTGAAGGAACTTATACCCTACGTGTCAGGAAATATGTAACACGCGGTACTTTCCCAGAATTAACCCTAACAATCCGTGTATTACCTGCATGGTATAACACAGCGAGCGCCTACTTTACCTACATATTACTGATATTGTCTGGAATCTGGGGTTATCTAAAATACAATCAAAAGCGATTAAAGAAAGAAGAACAAGCCGAAAAGGTGCAAGCCGACCAGCAAGAGCAATATAAACAAGAGATTCTCCGCAACAAGAATCTTGAGACGGAATTGCAAAATAAGAATAATGAATTAATGATTCAAATATCAGCAGTAGTCCGACGCAACCAAGCTATCCAATCTTTTTTAACTGAACTGGATGCACAAAAGGAGCAATTAGGAGACCGCTATCCAAATAAACTTTACAAAAAGCTGCAAAAGCTGATGAAAGATGCCTTAGAAGATAAAGAAGACTGGTTGCTTTTCGAAGCCTACTTTAAGCATGCGCATCAGCATTTCCTGGAGATTCTCCAACAACGCTTTCCTGACTTAACAACAGGTGATTTGCGTATTTGTTGCTTATTACGCATGAATATGTCAACCAAAGAAATCGCATCGCTACTAAATATCTCCGTCCGCTCAGTAGAACTAAGACGCTATCGCTTACGTAAACGGATGGGATTGGAAAACGAAATCAATTTAGTGGAATTTCTAATGAAATTATAAAAGCATTTATTCATGCCTGACTCTCTTTTCATTCTTGCCTATATCTTCCGGCAAAGTCAGGCATAAATATTCTATCCCTTCAGCATAATAAAAAACCTTGCTAATTTTAAACGGAAAATATATATTTAACTGACGAGTTAATGTCTAATGTACAAAGCATTACATCATGGCAATATTAATATGAGAAAGTAATGCTGTATGCATCATTTTGGCTTTTTATGTTTGCGAAAACATTGTTATATGAGATTATTTGATATCTACAACAAAGCTTTTTTCCTTTGTATAAAATCTAAATACAAGAAAAACATGACGGAAGAATTAAAGAAACTAAATGAGCAATTAGAATTACTTGAAAAAGGAATTGACAGACGAAAATTCTTCAAGCTATTAGCCATGACGGGACTTTTAACCACCGTTAGCAGTTCCAAAGCGCATGCTTTTTCGAGTAAAGCAAAAGGAAAGATTGTTATTATAGGAGGCGGAGCAGCTGGGATTAGCATAGCTTCTCGATTGAAGCATTGGTTGGATGAACCTAATATCACATTGATAGACCCGAGTGATCGCCAATATTATCAGCCTGGATTTACCCTAATTGCTGCAGGTGTATATCAACCAAACGAGGTTTGGAAGAAGCAAGAAGATTGTATACCTAAGGGTATTAATTGGGTAAAAGACTCTGTTGTTGCTGTTGACCCTATTTGGAATCAGGTAACAACCCTTAATAACTATAAGATTACATACGATTATTTGGTGCTGGCTCCCGGCATTCAAATCAATTGGAATCAGATAGAAGGATTCGATTATAGCAAATTAGGAAGTGGCAATGCACACTGCATCTATGACTTTAAAGGTGCACAAATGACATGGAAAGCCATGAAAGAGTTCACCGAAAAGGGTGGACGAGGCATTTATACTGACACTTATACGAAACATAAATGTGGTGGTGCACCCAAGAAGATTTGTTTATTAACAGAGGATTATGCTCGTAAGCAGAAACATCGAGACCATATCCGACTGGATTATTTTACGGCCGAAAAAGACTTGTATGATGTAAAATATTTCACAAAACGCTTAAAGGAGATTTACAAAGAGCGTAATGTGCCAATTACATTAAACACGCGAGTGAAAGGCATCGATGTAGAAAAGAAACAGGTACATTTCGAGAAAATCGAAAAGGCAGGAGACAAAGAGCAGAGAACTTTATTTGTTGAGGATTATGACTTCCTGCACTTTACACCGCCCATGTCTGCTCCTGACTTCGTGAAAGAAGCAGGTTTAGGGTTCCCTGACGGGAACTTGGCAGCCGACGGATGGGCTATGGTAGATAATGAGACATTGGTACATCTGAAATATCCCAACATTATTGCGTTGGGGGACGTTGCGGGAACGCCGACCAGCAAAACTTCGGCAGCTACACGCGTCCAAGTTCCTATTGCAGCTAAAAACCTGATAGCCTTAATGGAAGGGAAGGAGCCAAAAGAGAAATACAACGGGTATGCAGCCTGCCCTATCATAACAGATTATGGTCATGTGCTGCTATGTGAATTTGATTACAACAAAGAACCGCTAATTTCTTTCCCATTCTCCCTTTTGGATATGTCAAAAGAACAATGGGCAGCTTGGTTATTAAAAGTTTATATTCTTAAACCGATGTATTTCTACGGTATGCTAAAAGGTTATGCCTAATGGAAGAAAACTCACTCTCTATATAAATAAATGCTGAACTAAAACACAAATGATTAAAAAAGCCTACTCCGCGATGGAATGGGCTTTTTTAGTATAACATCTACCCAGACAAAGTATTTCTACAGAAAGTTTATACCCTAAATTAACGTGA
>CAZOKT010000066.1:0-10494 GCA_964580505.1 uncultured Parabacteroides sp.
GGGGAATGCGGAAAACATAAAAAGAGGGAACCGACATCACGTCGACACCCCTCCCTAAAAATTAAACGCCAAAACTAAATCTAAACAAAAAACACAAATAATGATAATTATATATACTATTTTTTCTGTCTTTCTTTTATGAACATTCTTGCAAATTTCATCTCTGCATCTTTATACTTGAAGAGCTTCTCCGGTGTAAGAACTTCACGGAACTTTGCATAATATTCTCTTTCTATCTCTGCTTCTTTTATCTGACTATTTAAACATTCATTGATTGCTTGATTATAATCCGCACTCGAAGGCTCCTCTTTTTTACATATATCCCGTTTTTTATCTCGGCACTTCTGAGAGACTTCAAACTTCTTCTGTTGTAACTCATTGCACAACGGAATGAAAGCCGCAGCTTCTTCCGGAGTTAATTTCATTTCGGCGGTGATAAATGCATTCTTTTTTGATTCGAATGCTTCCCGATTAAATGATTTGTTTTGTTTGGATTGCTGAGCGTTCACTTCTGCGAACGAAATCATTAAACATGTCGCAAATATATAGAAAAAAATCTTCTTCATATCGTTCTGTAGATAAAAAAACATCAAAATACTATTAAAAAACATATTTATTCATTGCCTAACTCTTCCTTAACTAAAGCATTCGCATATTGATCTTCGATATAAGTAAGATATTCCTCGTCTTCATCTATTTCTTCGTTTTGCTCACTAAATAACAGATTGTTAGGAATGTATGTATTCACCAATAGCGAATCTGGAGCTATAAATTCTTTATCGGAATTGTCTAAATGGGCTATAATCTTAAAGAACAGGCCTAATCCAGCAAACATGGCGGCCAAATAGATGAACGGACGGACTTTTTCCATTAACGAAACCGTTTGAGGCTCGGTTTGAGGTATTTCCTTTGGAATTTGTTTCATAATCCGAGCTGTTAATCTTTCCATATAGCCTTCGGGAACACGGAATGGATTCTCTTTGGAAATATTTTTCAGATTATAATCTTCCTTTTTCATCTTATTTACTTTTTATATGAATAGGACTTTTAAGACTATGAATGGTTTAAATGTCCTTCGTTAAATATTCCTCTATTTTTTTGACGGCATGATGGTAAGAGGCTTTTAATGCTCCAACGGATGTTCCGACTATTTCGGATATTTCGTCATATTTCATGTCATCAAAATATTTCATGTTAAAAACGAGCCTTTGTTTCTCGGGCAGTGTGAGGATGGCTTTTTGGAGTTTAAGTTGGATTTCATCTCCACAAAAATAATCATCGCTTTTAAGTCGTTCTAATAAAAAAATATCAGTGTCGTCGATTGAAATATTATTTTGCAAACGTTGTCGGTTCAGGAAAGTGATGCATTCATTGATAGCAATCTTGAAGAGCCATGTCGATATTTTGGCTTCTCCTCTGAAGTAATCCAAATTGCTCCAAGCTTTCATGAAAGTATTTTGTAGTAAATCATCTGCATCGTCATGGTTCAGCACCATTTTCCGAATCTGCCAATACAGCTTTTCTCCATATAGTGTAACCACACGCGAAAAGGCAGAGCGTCGTTTGGCAGGGTCTTGAAGCTCAATTCCTAATGTACTATCTATATCAAAAGTATGTCGCATTTTCGTTCGTAATTTGCGGTAAAGATAGCTTAAATTTCTATACAAATTACCGAACCGTAGGGCGGAACTTCTTTAAAAGCCTCTTTTAACGGATATTCTTCAGCATAAACACGGGCTGTTGTCAAGACACCTCCATGGGTAAAAAGGCAGACTTGCTGGTAGTTATGAGTCTTTAGGTCATGAAAAAAGTCAGCGAGTCTGTTGTATAATTGCCGAAATGATTCGCCATTACGGGTTGGAACATTGACCCAATCATCAAACCACTGCTTGGAATAGGAATCGGCTGAAATTTCATTCCACGATTTCATTTCCCAGTCTCCGAAATTGAGTTCCATTAGGCGTGCATCGCGCGTAGCATCTGGATAACCACAAAACGCAGCTAATTTACTACAACGACTTAGCGGACTACAAAATACGTGGTCGAAAGTCAGTCCTTCAAGTTTTTCACGTGTTTCGTTTGCCTCTGCTTCAAAAGAAATTTTCAGTGGAACATCGGTTTGTCCATAAGATGTTCCGATTGGAACATCTACGGACGTATGTCTTACTAAATAAACTTTCATATTATGATAGTTGAATAATCGCAATGCCTAAATAAAAACTTAATTCACAGAGCAAGAACATTGCGCCACAGCAATCGCCAGTATATCCTTGTATTTTCTTCTTCAAGAAAACAATCAGGCAACACCACGTGACAATCGGAAATATAATCGCCCAAAGATAGCGGTTTTCTGGCAACCAAATGAGCGGAATCGTTGCTGAAATGAGACAAAACAGAAGTTCCGTCCGCGTCATGCGGCTGTATACTGTTTTGTTCTTTGCCTCCGTTTCTTTTCGAGCATAAGGGAGCCTATTAATCACCATGCTGGCAACACCCTTACAAAACGGATCGCCCGCTAATATTGCTACACCAGAAATAGTGATAGGTAGGCTATTCAATAATATATAATAAATGGCAAAATAGAAAATCAGTCCGATGACACCATAACTACCAATATGCGAATCTTTCATGATGGCCAAGATCCGTTCTCTGTTCGTCCCGCCACCAAATCCGTCGAAAAAATCAGCAAGTCCGTCTTCGTGCAGACAACCGGTGATGAGTAATCGGGTAACTATGGCCAATAAAAGAGCAACAGAATTGGGTAAAATTATTGAGGTTGCATATAAAACCAGCACACTCAGTCCGGCAGTCAGCCAGCCAACTAATGGCCAACAGCTCACGACATGCTTGAAGTATTCGTTTGGCACGCTGGCAATTCGCCAGAAAGGTAATCGCGTGAAAAAGATAAAGGCGGCAAGGATGCGTAACATAACTAAAAATATTTCGTGATAGCTTCCTCTTCGAATGTGTGCATCTCGTTAATCATGCGAACTGCTGAATCGATAATAGGGTAAGCGCAAACCGCACCTGAACCTTCACCCAAGCGCAGACCTAAATGGAGCAGCGGCTCGGCGTGCAGGTAATCCAACAGCTTTCGATGTCCATTCTCATCACCACAATGTCCAAAGATACAATATTCCAGCATCGCAGGATGGAGAAGAGATGCAGCCAATACACAATTTGTCATGATAAACCCGTCAACCAAGATAATCATCTTTAACTCTGCCGCACGAAGCATTCCGCCTACCGCCATAACCATCTCATATCCTCCGAAGTAACGCATAATATCTAACGTATCGCCATTGCCTCGATAATTTTCTTTTGCAGCTTTCAACACTTTATATTTATGGCGCACACCTTCAGCATTGAGTCCACTTCCGGCTCCGACACATTCAATTAAAGGAGTATCGGTCAGGCAGCTCATCCACATACTGGAGGCAGAAGTATTGCCGATGCCCATTTCTCCGAAACTGATAATATTGCATCCATCCCGATGGCAATCGCTCACAATGTCTGCCCCGAACTGCAATGCCAGTTCCAATTCCTCTTGGGTCATGGCGGCTTCATACAAGAAATTCCGTGTGCCTTTGCGAATCTTCCGACTAATAATATCCGGATTCTCTGGAAAATCAAAGTCTACTCCGCCATCTACAATCTTCATCTCAAACCCATGTTGGCGTGTAAGAAAACAGACACCCGAGCCTCCGTTTAGGAAATTATAGATGACTTGGCGGGTTACTTCTTTGGGTGATTGACTTACACCCTCATCGGCAATACCATGATCGGATGCATAAATCACATTCATCGGATGCAATAATTTAGGATGTAACGTCTGTTGAATCCATCCGATTTGCAGAGCTAACGATTCTAATCTGCCTAATGATCCTTTCGGTTTAGCCAAGCTATTAATTCGATTGAGCAGAGCTTTCCGAATCTTTTCGTCCGGTTTTTCTATTTTGAATTGAATCATGGCTTTATTCTTTAATAGGTAAAGGAACTCCGCTCACCATCATTACCACTTTCTCTGCTTTGGAGGCGATGTATTGATTGACCCAACCTTGCAAATCGGTGAACTTTCTTTGCATCTCGTCAACCGAAACACCTCCTAATCCTAACTCATTGGTTACAAAAATAAAGGTAGCATCTTGCCGGATGAAGGCATCAAACTCCGTTTTGATTTGCTCCAATGAACTTTCTACTTGGCTATGATTATCAAAGAAAAAATTAGTACACCAGAGGGTTACGCAATCAATTACGATGACACGTCCGCTCAGGTCATGCCGGCTTAAATACTTTTCCTCTTCGATATTCGTCCATTCTTGTCCGCGGTCTGCCTGATGGCGTAATACACGTTGGCGGAACTCCTCGTCCCATATACGTGAAGTTGCTAAATAAACCGGGTTTTGCGTCAGATTTAGTGCCAAGTCTTGTGCATATCGGCTTTTCCCTGAGCGTTGTCCGCCTGTAATCAAAATAATCATTTCTTATCAGATGTAAATTTCGAATCACGTGCTTTTCTGTTCCGGTGATAAATCTTTTTATCCAGTTGAAGCATTCCTTCTTGTGTCTCGTGTTCTTTAGCTGCTCGCCGAGCCGCTGCATATTTGTTGTATTTTACGTAATGTTCGTGACGCGACTTCTTGCTTTTTCCCTCTCCTTGAGCCTGTTGTGCAGATTGGCTATTCGCAATATACTTCGCTTTTGAGCCGGCTTTTTCTTTTTTGCGCTCTGCTTTCGGACCATAAATCAGGTTCTCTGCCTTGGGAGTCAGGGCTCGTATCTTTCCGGCATTCGAATGTTTTCCCATCCGAATCTGCTCTCCATCTACCAAAACGATATCATTTTCTGTTACCTTCTGCCCGACCACCGGTTGCATCCCATTGACCGTTACACGCCCCATTTTAATGAACTTATCCGCTTCTCGCCGAGAGCATAACCCGTAATCACTCATCAATTTATTTAATCTAACATCCATATTCTTAGTTTTATTACTTTATAATTTATCTCTGTTGTTGATTCTTTATGAGGTTTCTCTAACTGAATAGGAAAAGAATCAGGCAGACCAGCACACCCATAACTAACTCTGTGTTATTATTTATCTGGACAGCGTGTTGCAAATCTGCCATCGTAAAATCGCGTTCGTTTGTACCAATGTAAGGTTTTACCACCGGTTTTCCAAAGTAATCGTGCGTGCCTCCGAATCGGCAATCCAGTATAGCCGCCAAAGCTGACTCGGGATAACCAGAATTAGGGCTGGCGTGTGCTCTTCCGTAATGGAATACAAAATTGCGTTTGCTCCAATTCCCCGAAATAATCAGCATGAGGAATGCCGTAAGGCGTGCCGGTATATAGTTAGCGACGTCATCTACCTGTGCCGCTATCTGCCCGAAGTCTGCGTAACGTTCATTCTTATAGCCAATCATCGAGTCCAATGTATTAACCATTTTATAAGCCATCATGCCGGGCAAGCCGAGTAATAAAAACCAAAACATAGGAGCTATCACACCATCACTAAGGTTCTCCGCAAGCGTTTCTAAAGCTGCTGTCCGGATTTCTTGCGGCGTAAGGCCTGAGGTGTCTCGGCCTACGATTCGCGCCACTTGCCTACGTCCCTCTTCCGTACTGCGCTCTACGGCTTCAAACACGGCTTTGACTTCCATAGCAAGTGTCTTTCCAGCCAGGCAATAGAACACGCCGATTGCCGTTAAGATGCCGAACAGGTACGGGTGGATAATGCCGACAAAGTAGAGAATCCAATAGGTTAATAGGTAAGTGCCGGCGATTAACCCTATGGCCAGTATGCCCCCTTTGATGATACGGTCGCCTCCTTTGTTCATGTGCTTCTCACCATACGCGATGGCTTTCCCGTACCAAACCACCGGATGCGGCCAGCCTTGCGGGTCACCCAAGAGGCGGTCTGCCAGCCAACCAAACAGGAAAGGAAAAGTACCGCTGGCTATTATTTTTGCATCGATTAGTAGCATCTGCTTTGTTCTGTCAGGCAACAAAGGTAAGTAAAACTTATTTACTTAAAAAGAAAAGCAGGACTTGATATGAAGTCGGGAGATAAAATTCTTTTTATGCCGAGATAAACTTGCCAAGCTGCCGAAGAAATGTATTTTACCTGCCTAAGAAAAATCCATTCCATGCCGATGAATGGAGAATATCCTACCGCCTGAGCAAGTTTATTTCAGCACGTCTCGTTTTTTCGAAAAGCATTTCTTGGTCTTTTGATAGAAAGTTGTACCTTTGTGGTATGCTAAAGATTGTCAAACATATTGAGACTTTGCTATCGGTACATGATTGCGTGATTGTGCCGGAGTTGGGAGGTTTTGTCGTACAAGTTGTACCCACGCAATATAAAGTAGAGGAGCATCGTTTTGAACCGATGCGGAAAGAAATCGTGTTTAACGAGACTTTGCAGTACAATGACGGTTTGCTGATTGAAGCCTATATGCAGGCTGAGCATACCGATTACGGAAATGCACGCCAGTTGATGCACAATGATGTAGTTGCATTAAAGGAAACACTGCAACAAGAGAAGGCACTGAATCTGGAAAATATCGGTTCATTCCGCTTGGGCGAAGAGCAACAATTAGTATTCCAGGCTGGCGAAACAGATTGGTTGAATGCAACAATGTTTGGCCTTTCGGCTTTTTCTTTCGAGCCTTTAAGCCCACAAGGAAGAGAAATGGCTTTGACAGATGCAAAGAAAACAGAGGTATATTATATCCCCGTAAGCCGTCGGATGATTCGTACGGTTGCAGCGATGGCAGGAACAATAGTTTTGTTCTTTACGATTTCGACGCCAGTAAAGGAAGTGAACCGTTCGGCTTATACTGCCAGCTTTGTCCCTACGGAAATGATTTCATCGGATATCCAGCCGGATAAAAAAGCTCAACCTTTGAAAATGTCGGAAAATGAAGTAAAATTGGAAGAAATCAAAAAGGAGAAAGTGGAAGCTCCGAATACAGAAACAAAGATGAGTAAGGAAGCAACTCCTATACCAGAAGTACAGAAAGTGGCTCCTCAAAAAACGTATCATGTCATCATAGCCAGCTTCTTATCCGAAGGGCAAGCACGCCAATATATACAAGAAACCGGTAAAAAAGAATGCCCTAATATGGATGTCGTCCATAATAAAGATAAATATCGCGTTTATGCAGATCGGTTCACTGACCGGCATAAAGCCGAGAAGTATATGGAATCACTCCGAAAGAATCCCAAATATAAAGATGCATGGCTGTTTATTAGCCTATAAATTATACCAATAAAGAATGAATTCTTTTAAATATCTTATAATGTTATTAGGTCGTTGAAGCACGAATTAGTGGTCAAATCTCTAAATCTATTTAAGGATAACGATATTAGTCTGTGCCTATTTTGTCTTGGTACTCTGCTAAAATGTCTGCCGATGGAATGTTAAAAAGGAACTTTGTATAGCAAAGTACCGTTAATCACAGAATGAGCCTCGTTAAAAGTGATGAAAAATAAAAGACAAAAAGAATACGTGTACATTTTTTGCTATTTCTTTGTCATAGTGAAAGTATTAGAAACAGAATGTTAAACTAAAACTATTAATAGTATGAAGACCGTTTGGAAAGGAGTATTAAGTGTAGCTTTAATAGTAGCTGTCGGTGCGGGTACAGCTATTGGTACAAATACTTATTTAATGAATAAATCACAATATGTGATAGGTGATAGCATATCATCCGTATTTGATCAACCTGTTCGTTTGGTTAATTATAATTCTGTTGCAGCTGAAAATACGGATTTTACAATGGCAGCGGAGAATGCCGTACATGGCGTTGTCCATATTATGGCGACAACGAATGCCTCCAGCTCTTCTCAAAGCCGATATATTGATCCTTTTGAGTTATTCTTCGGTTTTGGCGGAGGAAGCTTCGAACGTCCTCAACCTCAACCAAAAGTAGGCTCAGGCTCAGGCGTAATTATCTCAACAGATGGTTATATCATTACGAATAACCACGTGGTAGAAGGTGCAGATGAATTGGAAGTAACATTGAACGATAATCGGAAATTTGCAGCAAAGTTAGTAGGAACAGATCCCGCAACTGATATTGCATTGATTAAGATTGATGCAAAAGATTTGCCTACTATTCCTTTTGGAGATTCGGAAAAGCTGAAAGTGGGTGAATGGGTATTGGCAGTTGGTAATCCGTTTAACCTAACTTCGACTGTAACGGCAGGTATCGTGAGTGCAAAAGGGCGCGGCTTTGCAATGAGTAGTAGCAATGATAAAAATAAAATACAGTCGTTTATCCAGACAGATGCAGCCGTAAATCCTGGTAATAGTGGCGGCGCTTTGGTCAATACAAAAGGAGAACTAGTTGGCATCAATACGATGATTTATTCCGAGACAGGAAACTTTGCAGGCTATTCCTTTGCAGTACCTATCAGTATTGCCGGAAAAGTAGCGAGCGATTTGAAGCAATATGGAACTGTCCAGCGTGCAATGTTAGGCGTAATGATGATTGGAGTGAATGATATTATGGATGCATTGAGTTATCCAAATTTATCTGATAAAGTACGGAAAGAATACGAAGCCATGAAAGAAAATATTAAGGTTTCAGAAGGTGCATATGTATCTGAGTTTGCAGAGAAGAGCGCAGCTAAAGCAGCCGGTATTGAAATTGGTGATGTAATTATAGCCGTTAATGATACGAAGGTGAAGTCCAGCAATGCGTTGCAAGAACAAATCAGTAAATATCGTCCAGGCGATAAGGTGAAGATTACGGTAAATCGTAAAGGAACAGAAAAAAACTTTACAGTAGAATTAAAGAATGCGGAAGGTAGCACACGTGTCATCGAAGCAATAAAAGGGAATAGTGCAGATGTATTAGGTGCTGCATTCAAAGCTTTGAGTAATGAACAGAAACGTCAATTCGGTATAAGTTATGGTATAGAAGTTACTGGATTGTTGAATGGTAAATTGAAAGCAGAAGGAATTGAGAAAGGATTTATCATCATGATTGCTAATGACCAGAAAATATCGACTCCTGAGCAATTGGAAAAAATCGTTGATCGTTTGCTGAAGAGCTCGACAGATGAACGCTTCTTGGTAATTAAGGGATTCTATCCGGAAAGCAAACGAACCAAGATTTATGCAATAGACTTGAATGAATAATAAAATATTCTGAAAAGAAAAATTTTTCAAGCAGACTTTAGTTAAAGGTATTTAATAAGCTGGGTGTTTGGTACATCCGGCTTATTCTATTTTGTAGATAAAGTATTATCTTTGTAACCCATATTTTTCAATTATTTCGTTTGGATGAGACAGTTAAAAATCACAAAGTCCATTACCAATCGCGAAAGCGCTTCATTAGATAAGTATCTTCAAGAAATAGGTCGAGAGGATCTTATCACTGTTGAAGAGGAAGTAGAATTGGCACAGGCAATCAAAAGAGGAGACCGTAAAGCATTAGAAAAGTTAACAAGAGCAAATTTGCGTTTTGTGGTTTCAGTTGCTAAACAGTATCAAAATCAAGGTTTAAGTTTGCCCGATTTAATTAATGAAGGAAATTTAGGATTGATAAAGGCAGCTGAGAAATTTGATGAAACACGCGGATTCAAGTTTATTTCCTATGCCGTATGGTGGATTCGCCAATCTATCTTGCAAGCTTTGGCTGAGCAATCACGTATCGTTCGTTTACCTCTGAACCAGGTCGGTTCGTTGAATAAGATTAGCAAAGCGTTCTCTAAATTTGAACAGGAAAATGAACGACGTCCTTCTCCAGAAGAACTTGCAGAAGAATTGGATATTCCGGTAGACAAGATTTCGGATACTTTGAAAGTGTCAGGCAGACATATTTCGGTGGATGCTCCGTTTGTGGAAGGCGAAGACAATAGCCTGCTGGATGTGCTTGTGAATGATGACGCTCCTATTGCTGACCGGTCGTTGATGAACGAGTCATTATCGAAGGAAATAGATAGAGCTCTTGCTACACTAACCGAAAGAGAAAGCGAAATTATCAAATTGTTTTTCGGTATTGGGTGTCAAGAAATGACATTGGAAGAGATTGGCGATAAATTTGGTCTCACTCGTGAGCGCGTTCGTCAAATCAAGGAAAAAGCTATCAGAAGATTAAGACAAGGAACACGTAGCAAGCTCTTAAAATCGTATTTAGGTTGATTTATACGAAAAAAATTAAAAACCAAATCTCTTTGTTTGATTGAAATTAAAGGCGACTAAAAACGTTTCTACTACCTATGGTGGCAGAAACGTTTTTTAGTTGACACTGTTTTAAATTTTGTGTTATTGAGAATAAGAGACGTTATGTCTTCACCCTGCGTGTACAAAGCATAGGAAACTTCAATCACGTTGAACAGGAGAAGATATGATGGTCTTCACGCATATTGCGTGGGACTGTTATTTCCACATTTGCTTACAAAAGTTTTCTTAAGTCATAGGCAAAAGGTTGCGACATAAGCCACATTGCAAAGCAACTAAAGTTGTACGCCAACATTTCGAAG
>CAZOKT010000067.1:0-6418 GCA_964580505.1 uncultured Parabacteroides sp.
GGGAAAATGCATCTAATTTTTGCAGAATGATTTTTATCAATTATCTTTGCAGCCCAGAGATAGCGATTTCAAAAGAAAAAGTTCCTTGCAAATAGAAACAAAGTAACTTCAATACGTTATAAAACATAGGGGGCTGACCGGTTTTGACAGCGGGTAGAAGTGGTTTGTAAGCATGTAGTGCGTGACTGACTTGCACTTAAATCTCAGACAGTAAAAGATTAACTGGCGAAGAAAATTATGCTCTCGCTGCCTAATCGAAGAACAGTAGATTAAGGCTTCATCTCCGCAAAAGTTGTGGAGACGGGACATCACCCGGATGCTGTTGCTCCGAAGCGTTCCGAAACGGTGGTGCAGAAATATCGGAGATAGCCAAATGCAAGCCTCGGGCATTCGGTGAAGTTTCGGAGGATAAGGTTCAAGTGGGTGGCTTCGGTCTTGCTTGTTCCCGACAATGAAGGCGAAGATAAACATGTAGAAAGCAAATTAGTTCCTCGTTTGGACGAGAGTTCGAATCTCTCCAGCTCCACGCGAACAGGTTCGGAAGGTACACAGAAAGCACTGGCAAGCAGCTTACGGGCGAATGCCGGTGCTTTTTTGATGCCTTTTCGGTATGTTTTGATATGACGAGACAGGTGCATACATGCAACCTAAGTGCCTCAAAGGTTCTACCTAAATGCCTCAGAGGTATAACCTAAGTGCCTCAGAGGTTGTACGTGTCTATATGGAAGGTCTATTCTCCGATAATTTCTATAAAAATCAGTATATTTGCCCCATAAATAAATCCGATTAAAGACATTTTTCATTATAAATGAATTTAGAGCACTTAACGAAAGAACAACTCATAGAATTGATAGGTATTTATGCCAAGAATATGCTGGCGATGGACGGGGTGTGGTTCCAGTCCGTAGAACAGGCCTATGGGATGGAAACGGCTATGCAGCACGATATGAATGCCTGGACACGCTTTACGGTTACCGAAGCGCGCCGGATAAAAAAGTTTCTTGCTTTACCGGAGTACCCTGGATTGGAGGGTTTGCAAAAGGCTTTGCACTACAGATATGCAGAGTATGCGAATCCGAAGACGGAATCGGTTCTCACGGAGGACAAACTTATCTATCGGGTAGTAAACTGCTCGGTGCAGACCGCCCGAAGCAGGAAAGGCATGGAGTGGCATCCGTGCCGGCCGGTGGGATTCGTGGAATACGCCCTGTTCGCAAAAACGATAGACGAACGCATCGCGTGCCGCGCACTAAGTTGTTATCCGGATATAACAGACAAGAATTGTGCTTGCGCGTGGGAATTTACACTCAATCAGTAAATAAAAGTAAATAGTTTGTATGTCTCTGTCAAAAGTTTTCCTACATTTGCAGAGCTATCAATTATTTATAGACAAATCTAATGAGAAAGATTATTGGATTATTATTTTTAGTCATCGCTTTGGCTTCTTGCGAAGGACCGATGGGGCCGCAAGGGCAGGCAGGAGAAGATGGAGCAGATGGTGCCGTTGAAGGCTGGAAATATGCTACGTTTGCCGTCTCCAGTTCAGATTGGCAGATTATAGACAATGTGGAAGGAAATCCGTGTTATATGTGTGAATTTGCGTGGGATGATATCACGGACTACGTTTATGAAGAAGGTCTGGCTATCGGGAATATCTATACAACCGTAGGAAGTGTGGAAACGCTTTCGCCTCTTCCTTACGTACTGCATCGGCAAGAGACAGATGATGCGGGAAACCCGATTTACTGGACTGAGACTTACACGTTTGATTACAGCCCCGGCTATGTGGCTTTTTACGTAACATACAGCGATTTCTTTATGGAACAAAGACCGGAAGACCTTGTTTTTCGTGTTTCAATCCTTTGGTAATCTCCTTTATACGGGAATAAAGATGCAACAAAACAGATTAAGCCGTACCATTGTTGAGCTCTCAGACGAAAACTCTTATGGGAAGTTGTTTCATAATTGTAGAGACGAAGAGGCATTGCCTTCGGGCGAGCAGCTAAAGCATATCATAGACCTGTGTCGTGCGATTCTTTTTCCGGGCTATTATGGCGCGGCACGTATCAACAAGCAAACCATCCGCTTCCATACTGGCGTTTTAGTAGAGACACTCCATTCGCTTTTGACCAAAGAGATTTATGCTGGCATCTGTTTTGCGAATACGGATTGCTGCATGCATTCAGAAGAAGAGTTGCATGAACAAGCGGAACAGCTTTCCGAACAATTCATTACTTCTTTACCCGAACTTCGTCACTTATTGGCAACCGATGCAGAAGCGACCTATAATAACGACCCCGCAGCCCGCGATTTAGGCGAAGTCATATTCTGCTATCCGGGATTCCGAGCCATCTGCAATTATCGGATAGCCCATCAACTCTATCTATTAGGCGTACCTTATATTCCACGTATCATTACCGAACTTGCCCATTCTGAGACGGGCATAGACATTCATCCGGGAGCCTGTATCGGGCATCACTTCTCGATAGACCACGGGACAGGCACAGTCATCGGAGAAACCAGCATCTTAGGAAATTACGTTCGTATTTTCCAAGGAGTCAGTCTGGCCGGCGAAAAGTTTCCACCAGATACCAACGGAAATGCCATACGCGGTATAGCACGACATCCTATCGTGGGCAACCACGTAACTATCTACTCCAATGCGACATTACTCGGACATATCCACATCGGAGACGAAGTGACTGTCTATGGCAATGTCTGGCTGACACACGATGTCCCGGCCGGTGAATCTATCGGACAACCACCTTGTATGAAACAAATAACAACAACTAAATAATCACAAATTGCTTTATCACAACAATGAGAGAGACATTTGAAATGGTAGCCAAAACCCTACACGGGTTGGAAGAAATATTGGCCGGCGAACTAACCGTTTTAGGAGCCAATGATATCCAAATAGGCCGCCGTATGGTATCTTTTACTGGCAACAAAGAGTTATTGTATCGGGCGAACTTCAGCTGCCGCACCGCACTGCGCATCCTAATGCCTATCTATCATTTCAAGGCGAGAGATGCAGATACGGTATATAAGGAGGTGAAAAAGGTTGAATGGGAAAAATATCTGACGTTAGAGAAGACATTTGCTATTGATTCAGTTATCTATTCGGAGGATTTCAATCACTCCAAGTTTGTAGCATACCGCACGAAAGATGCCATTGCCGACTATTTCTTCGAGAAATACCAGAAACGTCCGTCTGTACGCGTGAATAATCCGGACTTATATATTAACATACATATCTCACACAATGATTGCACTCTCTCGATTGATAGCTCAGGAGAGAGTCTCCATAAGCGAGGATATCGCGTCGGGCAAACTGAAGCACCCTTGAACGAAGTCCTTGCAGCTGGTATGATATTGCTAACCGGCTGGAAGGGAGAATCGAACTTTGTCGATCCGATGTGCGGTTCCGGCACATTACTTATTGAAGCAACCATGATTGCTTTGAACATTGCGCCAGGTATCCATCGGAAAGAATTTGCATTTCAAAAGTGGATTGACTACGACGAAGAGTTATTCGACCGCATCTACAATGATGACAGCCAAGAACGAGAGTTCTCTTTCAAGTGTTATGGTTCCGATATTTCCCAACAAGCTATTGACATCGCAACAGAGAATGTGCGCAGTGCCGGACTCAAAAAATATATCCAGCTTGAGACTAAACCGTTCCAACAATATGCAGAAGCGCCACAACCCGGTATTCTCGTTACCAATCCTCCCTATGGTGAACGCATATCAAGTCGAGATTTATTGGGACTCTACAACATGATTGGGGAACGCTTGAAACATATATTCATGGGATATAATGCTTGGATTTTGAGCTATAAAGAAGAATGTTTCGAAAAGATTGGTCTGCACCCTTCTCGGAAAATCTCATTAATAAATGGCTCATTGGCATGTGAATACAGGTTATACGAAATGTTTGAAGGCTCAAAGAAAGAGTTCAAGCAAAATAAAAAAAATGAAGAGTTCCGTACAACATTCAAAGAAGGTCGTGATACGCAATCTCGCATGAAGAAAATAGGTAAGTCGGATCACCGTTTTTCCGCACGTCACAATGATGACGAATGGGGGAAATACCGCTTTTCTGAAAAGAGACCGGCCAAGATGCGTTATAGGGAAAACAATGACCGTAAACGATTCGACCGGAAATCATCATTCAATAACAAAAAGAAAAGACGTTACTATGGCGATGATGAAGATTAAGTATTGGCTTATTGGGCTGTTGCTGATTCCAATAAATATGGTAGCACAAGAGCATGAACTCACACTGCAAGATTTGATTCCGGGGGGAAAGAACTACACTAAGTTCCAACCTAAGAACAAAGCATGGCTTTGGGTGGGTGAAGATATGTATTTGGAGATGGATGGCAAGGACTCCTATCGTGGGACTCAAGGGAATAAAACTGAAGTCTGTGTTAGTCGTGCAGCATTGAACTATGCGTTGCAAGAAGCAAGGTTAGATACCGTTAGCCGATTACCCCGCTTCTCAGCTCCATTCGAAGGTGAATATGTGCTGGCCTTCGTGGATAGAGGACATCGTATCCACTACAATATGAAAACTAATCAAATTGTGGCTGACTATACTCTGCCCAAACAAGGAACGAACCTCGACTTCTGTCCCGCTAATGGTTATATAGCTTTTACGGAAGGGCAAAACTTGAAACTGCTTACCCCTGAGAGCCAAGTGATAGATATAACGGACGAAACAGCCGAAGGTATCGTATGTGGCACATCCGTACACCAAAACGAGTTCGGCATAACGAAAGGAACTTTCTGGTCTCCGAAGGGAACGGCTCTTGCTTTTTATCGCATGGATGAAAGCATGGTAACGGATTATCCTTTCGTCAATATCGACAAACGCGTGGCGACCTCCGAGCCTCATAAATATCCGATGGCAGGCATGAAGAGTCATCATGTAACAGTGGGAGTGTATAACATTGCCTCTAAAAGGACGGTATGGCTCAAAACCGGGACACCTAAGGAGAAGTACCTGACCAACATTGCATGGTCTCCCGACGAACAGCATATATACATTGCCGAAGTGAACCGCGAACAGAACGAAATGAACCTCGTGTCTTATTCGGCAATAACAGGCAAACGTGAGCAGGTCATTTTTACAGAAAAGGATGATAGGTATGTGGAACCTCTGCATCCTGTACTTTTTCTCCCTGGTCAATCAAAGCAGTTCATATGGCAGAGCGAACGAGATGGCTTTAATCATCTTTACCTGTACGATACGAACGGGAAACTCTTACGGCAATTAACTAAAGGAGAATGGGTTGTTCTCTCTGTAGATGGTTTCGATAAGGAGGGAAAGCATCTTTTCTTTACTGCAACGAAACCACATCTACTCAATTCTTATAGCTACAGTTCTCCGCTCTGTATGACCAATTGGAAACTGAATATCGAGCGTGGCGAAATGTATTGCCTAAATCATGAAGCTGTATTGGGTAATGGTGTACACAGCGCACAAGTTTCTCCTTCAGGACGATATATTATCGATAGTTATTCTTCATGGACGATTCCCCGTAAAGTGGTCTTAACAGATACAAAGAAGAACAAAGAGTTGGCAACTCTTCTCGTAGCTGAGAATCCTTTCAAGAATTACGAGATGCCGGAAGTAGAACGCGGTACTATCAAAGCCGCAGATGGTGTTACGGATTTGAACTATTTTCTTGTGAAACCGCTGGATATGGATAGCACAAAAAGATACCCTACTATCGTTTATGTTTACGGAGGACCGCATGCTCAACTTGTAACCGGCAGCTGGATGGGAGGTGTAAGCGGATGGGATATTTACATGGCACGGCGCGGATATGTAGTTTTTACTATCGATAATCGTGGTTCAGCTAATCGGGGGCATGCTTTCGAAAGTGTTATTCACCGGCAACTTGGCGTGAACGAGATGGCAGACCAAGTAAAAGGCGTCGAGTTCCTCAAAACGAAATCCTACGTGGATGCCGACCGCATCGGAGTGCACGGATGGAGCTTTGGCGGGTTCATGACAACTAATCTGATGTGTTCTTATCCAGACATATTCAAGGTTGGCGTGGCAGGAGGTCCTGTTATCGATTGGAGTAATTATGAAATTATGTATGGCGAGCGTTATATGGATAAGCCACAAGATAACCCCGAAGGTTATAAGAATTCGAACCTGAAGCTCAAAGCCAAGAATCTGAAGGGACATTTACTGCTGATTCATGGCGATATTGACCCTGTTGTAGTATGGCAACACAGCCTCGGTTTTCTCAAAGCGTGTGTGGATGCAAATACTTATCCTGATTACTTCGTTTATCCGCGACACGAGCATAACGTTATCGGGAAAGACCGTCCACACCTGTATGAGAAGATAACACGCTATTTCGACGATTATCTGAAAAATGCTCAATAAAGGGAA
>CAZOKT010000067.1:6518-10434 GCA_964580505.1 uncultured Parabacteroides sp.
AAAAGATGGTTATATTCAGAACAAAAGATAACTATCTTTTTCGCACGACATATTAAGGAAGTTATATTTTAATGGATAGAATTATGAATATCTTGTTATTAGGTTCGGGTGGTCGTGAGCATGCGATAGCTTGGAAGATAGCTCAAAGCCCGAAAGTGAACAAATTGTTTATCGCGCCCGGAAATGCCGGTACAGCAGAAACAGGCACAAACGTAAACATCAAGGCGGATGATTTTCCGGCTATTAAGGCTTTTGTTTTGGGAAATGACATAAACATGGTAGTTGTAGGTCCGGAAGACCCACTGGTGAAAGGCATATATGACTATTTCAAAAACGATACGGAATTAGCAGATATTCCCGTAATCGGACCATCAAAGGCAGGAGCTCAATTGGAAGGAAGCAAGGACTTCGCGAAAGCTTTTATGATGCGTCACCATATTCCCACAGCACGTTATCTAAGTGTTACCGCCGAAACATTGCAAGAAGGAATTGCCTTTTTAGAAACCTTGTCGGCTCCTTATGTGTTGAAAGCAGATGGATTGGCTGCAGGCAAAGGAGTGTTAATTCTTGACTCATTGGAAGAGGCAAAGCAGGAATTGAGCGAAATGTTGCAAGGAATGTTCGGGGATGCGAGTAAAACAGTGGTTATCGAGGAGTTCCTCGACGGTATCGAATGCTCGGTGTTTGTCATAACTGATGGTAAAAACTATAAGATATTGCCCGTAGCAAAAGACTATAAACGTATCGGTGAAGGGAATACGGGACTGAATACCGGAGGTATGGGTGCGGTTTCGCCAGTCTCGTTTGCCGACTATAGATTTATGCAAAAGGTGGAAGAGCATATCATACGTCCGACCATTTCCGGATTGCGTGAGGAAGAACTAGACTACAAAGGCTTTATCTTCTTCGGTTTGATTAACGTGAAGGGTGAACCGTTGGTCATTGAGTATAATTGTCGCATGGGAGATCCGGAGACTGAGGTGGTGATGCTCCGCATACAGAGCGATTTGGTAGAATTACTTGAGGGTGTTGCCGAAGGTAATTTAGAGAACTGTACTTTAATTAATGACCCGCGCTATGCGGTTACAGTAATGTTGGTGAGCGGTGGCTATCCGGAGTCTTACGAAAAGGGCAAAGAAATAAGCGGACTGAGCGACGTATCATCAGAAAGCATTTTCTTTCATGCAGGAACGAAGAAACAAGACAATAAACTATTGACTAACGGAGGACGTGTAATTGCTATTAGTTCGTATGGAACTTCTAAAAATGAAGCACTTGCTAAATCGTATGCAGCAGCACAGCTTATAGATTTCGATAAAAAATACTACAGAAGAGACATAGGTTTTGACTTGTTGTAATTCGGTCTTTTTTCCGATAGTAGCAGGGAAAAGGGTTTTCATACAGAAGGAAACCATTCCCTGCCTTTATAATTTTAGGAGTAAAAAATATGATGTTAAGAACCAATCGCCGTAACAATCCGATGACACCCTTTACAACCGTCTATATGGTGACCGGATGTATTGTCTGTTGGATTGCCTGTTATATAGCATCAATAGGCTATCCTGTCTATGGGGAAATTACGGAGACTCCTGCTTGGAATTGGGTTTGTCAACACTTGCCAGAGAAAGAACTGACTTATTCGCTTGGATTCTTGTTAATGGCTGGAGGAGCATTTCTGATTCATCGTACGAATTATATTCTAATCCTCATACGAGAGAAGACCTTGTTACCCATATTATTTTATGTACTCTTTATCAGTACAAATACAGACTTTCTTCCGCTCAAATCGACTTCTTTCGGCGTTCTTTTTCTTATTTTAGCTGTATATTTTCTATTCAACACATATCATAACGACAGAGATAAACAGAATCTATTTAATGCCGCATTGAGTATAGCAATAGGTAGCCTGCTATGGGTGCATATGCTCTGGTTCATTCCTCTATTATGGTACGGAATGTATAAATTTCGTTCGTTCACTCCTCAAACCGCTTTAGCTACACTATTAGGTGTCATAGTCGTGTACTGGATTATATTAAATTACAGCTATTGGACAGACGATTATCGACCATTTGTTGTGCTTGCGGAATCATTATTTAAGATTCGTCCACTTGGCATTATTGGTAATAATTGGACAGATTGGATAGTTATTAGTTATATGATTATCTTGATTTTGTTAGCATCAGCCCATATCTTGGCACACGAATATGAAGACAATCTTCGCACGCGAGAGTATCTCTCTTTTCTAATCATACTTGCTATCTATTCATTCGCTCTATATTTCTTATATGAACAAGAAGAGTTCTTGCAAATAGCCTATTTTCCTATTTCAATATTAGCAGCACACTTTTTTACGGTAGTGAAGAACCGGGCTACATATTGGTTGTTTCATGTTTCAGTTTTATTATTAGTTACTTTATTATTAATACGCGTATGGAATTTCTGATAACATACGGATACATTGGAGTGTTTATCGCTGCATTTTTAGCAGCAACGGTATTACCTTTCAGTAGCGAAGTTGTTCTAACCGGTGTATTACTTGCCGGTGCCTCCTACAATTCATGTATGATAGCAGCAACATTAGGGAACTTTTTTGGTGGCATGAGTTGCTATTGGTTGGGTATGCTTGGCAAAGTGGAATGGATAGAGAAGTACCTGAAGCTGGATACCGTAAAACTTCATAAAGTACAAGAGTGGATAAAAGGGAAAGGTTCGTGGATGGGGTTCTTTGTCTTTCTACCCGGCATCGGAGACTTTATCGCCGTAGCGTTGGGATTCCTCCGAGCAAACATCTGGATCGTGGCCATCTCTATGTTTTTAGGGAAAGCTATTCGTTATTGGGTTTGGATGGAATTCGTGTATAAAGTACAAGACCTTTTGTAAGGAAATGCAAAGATTTGTCCGTAGATCTTTATTATATAACTAATATTAGTTACTTTTGCCCATACCTAATTTAAATGAAATGAATTCACAGTTATCGAAGATTACTAACACACAATTAATCCTTAGAGAGATAAAGGATTACGTAATGATAGCATTATCTATGGTACTATATGGTGTGGGCTGGACGCTGTTCTTACTACCAAATGATATAACAACAGGAGGGGTTCCAGGTATTGCCTCTATTGTGTATTTCGGAACAGGCTTGCCGGTTCAATACACTTACTTCTTTATCAATGCGGTCTTATTATTATTAGCACTGAAAATATTGGGACTCCAATTTAGTATCAAGACCATTTTTGCGGTCTTCGTATTAACAGGTTTTCTTGCAATTATTCAGAATTTAGCGCCAGAAGAACCACTTCTCCAAGATCAACCATTCATGGCATGTGTGCTGGGTGCCTCTTTCTGCGGTAGTGCAATAGGTATTGCACTTTCCTACAATGGAAGTACAGGGGGCACAGATATTGTCGCGGCTATCATCAACAAATATCGAGATATTTCTTTAGGGACGGTAATCCGAATGTGCGATATGATTATTATTACGTCCAGCTATGTGGTTTTACAAGATTGGGAGAAAGTTGTTTACGGTTATGTTACTTTATATGTCAGCAGTTTTGTCCTCGACCAAATTGTAAACAGCAACCATCAATCTGTCCAATTCTTTATTATCTCCAAACATTATCAAGAAATAGGTGAGCGCATCACAAAAGATATGCACCGTGGAGTTACCATATTAGATGGAACGGGTTTTTATACGGGAACCGGGGTAAAAATGCTATTTGTTTTGGCGAAAAAGCGTGAATCCAACTATATATTCCGACTCATTAAAGACATAGATCCTAATGCTTTCGTTACACAAAGCAATGTAAAAGGAGTCTATGGAGAAGGTTTTGATCATATTAAAGTTAAATGAGCTCCTGTAAAATAACGTCGAGTTCGATACAAGTAGTGCGCGCCCGTCTGACCTAAGTGCCTC
>CAZOKT010000068.1:0-10181 GCA_964580505.1 uncultured Parabacteroides sp.
CCAGAAACTAAGCCCTCGGCGATTGAGAGCGAAATACACCCATCGCACAAATCTGCGATTTATACTCTGTGTATATTTCGCCCTGCCGGAGGCTAAGTCACGCAGGCGTGACTTACAAATACTGCTGCATTTGGTAATGCCGGATACGGCAATCAGTTCGTAGACGGACACCGAAGCGTCCACTCACAGGAGTTACCAACCGAAGAATAGGTTGGAGGAAGGAGAAACATATCGGAAGACATTCATTTATCGGGCAGAGTAAGTTGTCCGATGTACGGGGGAGAATTGATTATATCTCAAATCCTAAGAGGCAGGAATATTTATATGCAACCTATCACACAGAGGGAGCCACACCAGAGTTCTGGAAAAATCTTGCGAGGGAAAACCAGCAGGATTTTAAAGCCAGTGGGACGAAAGGAAGCTGTATTGAGGGAAGGGAGTTGATTATTGCGTTGCCGGAAAATTTTACGGAATACAGGGCAGGTGATGTCGTCCAACTGTTTACAAAAATATTCCATGCCAGATATGGTGTGGAATGTAGTGCGGCGCTTCATCATAATAAGGCAAAGACAAATTATCATATCCATTTGGTTTTTAGCGAAAGAAAGCTATTGGACAGCCCACAGGTAAAAATCGCATCCCGGAATATGTTTTATAATGAGAATGGGAAGCATGTGCGGACAAAGAAAGAGATACTGGATGAAAACGGTAACATTCGGGAAGGGTGCAGCATTATACCGAAGGGCGAAGTTTATGAGAGTCATATGTTTGAAGTGAAAAATGAGCATTTCAAAAGCAAAACTTTTACCAGAGAAGTAAAAGAAATGTATACGAAGCTGATGAACCAATATGTGAAGGAAGAATCCCAGAAACTTTCCGTATTCCAGCCGGGAGGTGTTTATCTAGCTGCGAAAAAAATCGGGAAGAATAACCCGAAAGCGGCGGAAATCCGAGCGGACAATGCGGTAAGACAGGAATGGAACCGTACTGTGGATGTCGCTCTGGCAGAGGGTATTGCGGAAGAAACGGTAATGGAGATTAAGCGTAAAGAGATTGCCGATAAAGTAGCACTGTCCGTAGCGGAAAATGGCAGGCAGTCGGGGCTGTTGCGGATAATTCTGACAGCGGCGGTTCGTTTCCTTACAGAATATGTACGGAAGATTCAGATGCCTCCGAAACCGAAATTAAAAATTGACATTGAAGAATTCCGGAAGATGCAGAAAGTGAAAGAAAAATTGGACAAGCAGATTTCCTTGATCCGGCACACAGAGAATGTAGAACTTCCAAAGCTAGATAAGAATCCACAGGATATCAAAGGGTTATTTAGGGGAAAAGAGAAAAAAACGGCGCAGGATAAGATAGACCAGTGTAAGAAGCGGCTTTCTGGGCAGAAAGACCAACTAAAGAAAATCGTCAGAGAGAGCGGATATGCTACTGTAAAATCCTTTATGGAGAACTATGATCGTGCTTATGGGATTGTAGCAGAATATCAGAGAGAACTAAGGCAGTGGGAACAGCAGACAGGAAATGGTAAAAAGGATATGAAGCAGGAGGCGGTAAAGCAGAGGGAGAGTGTCCGGGCAAAACTGAAAAAGAATGTGCAACTTGTTAAGGAAAAGGAACAGAATAGAAAAGTGCGGAAGAAAGACAGAGAGGCAAGGTAATGTGATGATGGAGCAGTGGTGCTGCTCCTTTAATTTATATGCGTATCTCTTTGAGAAAAATATTATTGCTTTTGTTCGTCCCGTGGAATATAATAATAAAAATGTGAGGTGTAAAATATGGGATATATGACAACGAGCCAAGCGGCAAAAAAATGGAATATTTCACAAAGAAGAGTGCAGATATTGTGTTCTGAAAATCGAATAAAAGGTACCTTTAAACTGGGAGAAACATGGGCGATACCTGAAACCGCTGAAAAACCTAACGATAATAGAAAGGCAAAGAAGCATAATGGGAAATAAGTTAAATGCAATAGATTTGTTTTGTGGTTGTGGAGGACTGTCGTATGGATTTGAACAGGCAGGTTTTAATATATTACTAGGAATAGATAATGATTCAAAAGCGCTGGAAACATTTGAATTAAATCATTACGGTGCAAAATCAATTTGTGGAGATATAACACAAATAACCTACGAATCACATATTAAACCGTTGATTGGCAATGAGACAATTGACGTAATTATTGGAGGACCTCCATGTCAGGGGATGTCTCTTTCAGGCCCTAGAAAATTTGATGACCCCAGAAATAAATTATATTTATCGTATATTCGGTTAGTGAAGGAAATACAGCCAAAAGCATTTGTAATAGAAAATGTTCCAGGATTAGTAGGACTATTCGGGGGACAAATTAAGGATAGTATTATAGAAAAATTTACAGAAATGGGATATCAGATTCAATATAGATTATTATGCGCTGCAGATTATGGTGTTCCTCAAAATAGAAAAAGAGTTGTTTTTGTAGGAACAAAGACAGGTCAATTTGAATATCCAGAACTAAATGAAAAAAAAGTAAGTTGTAGTATGGCGTTATCAGATTTGCCACCTTTGGAAAATGAACTTGGTGATGAAGCATTAGACTATTGGACACAGCCGCAAAATGAATATCAAAAACTAATGCGAAAAAATTCTAAAGTAGTTAAAAATCATATTGCAGCAAATCATTCTGAACGAGTAAAAAAAATAATTTCATTAGTACCAGATGGAGGAAATTATAAAGATTTGCCGGATGAATACATTAATAGCAGAAATTTTCATGTTGCATGGACAAGGTTTGCAAGTGATCAGCCGGCACCGACGATTGATACAGGACATAGGCATCATTTCCATTATAAATATAATCGTGTGCCTACCGTAAGGGAATGTGCTAGATTACAATCATTTCCAGATGACTTTGTCTTTTTGGGAAATAAAACACAGCAATTTAGGCAAGTGGGAAATGCAGTTCCACCTCTTATGGCACAATGCATTGCTGAACAGTTAAAAAAAACATTAGGAGATGAAAAATAGTGTCAGAGTATAAAGTTCCAGAAGAATATTTTTTCCGTTTACATCATGTTAGACCTAGATTCAAAGGTGATATTGAGAATGTGTTGATTTATGTCGCAGAGGAGATTTCCCGTGTTGGAGAAATGGAGGTAGAAGAGTTTGTAGAGACGGTAAATGCGGCAATATTTCGTTATCCAGGAAATGCTCATAGAAAACTGAAAACAATCAATAATTGGCGGACAGAAATATCAGCGCTGTTTGGATTTATAGAACATACAGATGGTACAGACAAACCGGGAAGACGGGCAGTGGAATTGGCTGAGAGTGGAGATTTGGTAGAGTGCTTTAAAACATTTCTTTATAATTTCCAATATCCGGGGGCACATATAAAACCCAATAGGGTATTAGAACAAATAGAACAGGGCGTTCATTTTAAACCGGCGCAATATATTTTAAAATTACTGCGATATGCTAATCGAGATGGCGGAAATTCAATTGGTATTACGAAGTTTGAGATATGCCATTGTGTATTCAACGATTTACGTGTTACAAGAGACTGTGAGGGTGTGGAAAAAACATGGGAAAGAATTTCTAACAATAGGAACGAAAAATTAACATATGATCAGACGGGAGATGTTATAAGATATGCTGGAGACATTATTGATTATATGGAAATTGCCAATCTTTTGAAAACATATGATAGTAGAACATATTATTTAAACACATTGGAAGAGGAGTCAATAGTTAAATTTTGTGAATCTAATGAATGGTTTGATGGATATGATGCCATGATTGGTAAAAGAAGCGGCAGCATAGAAGAAGTAAAGAAATGTATCAATGGCTGGTTCGCATATGTAAATAGAGATATGCAGGATACTGATTTTTCAACGGATATTTTGACGTATATTGCAAATGACGAAGAAGAATTGGAACGCTTAAAAGAAAGCACCTCAAATGTACAGACAAGTAGTTTGACTGATTTTGTCCAAAGAGATGGTGAATTAGAAAGACGTATTGCAGCATATTTTGATAATTTGACGACAAAAGATATCGGAGATATTGGAGAAAATCTGGTGCATGGGCATGAGTGTATGAGAATTAAATTAGGTGGGCGTGAAGATTTGTTACATTTGATTAAACGAATACCCACACAATTTGCAGTAGGATATGATATTAGTTCCGTGGAATTGGATGAACGAAAGCGATATATAGAAGTAAAAACAACTATTAGTTCAAAGCCGCTACATTTTAATCGCATTCATTTAACAAAAAATGAATGGAATACAGCGAGCAGTACCCATGATAGATATTATGTATATCGCTTAATGCTGAGTAAAAATGAACGAAAATTATTTTTGCTTCAAGATCCGGTTGGACTTTATAAAAAAGACAAAATTAATATGATACCGTCTGATGGAGCGGATATAACCTTTGATCCTAAAGAAGTAGGTGAATTTGAGGAGTTGTTGACATGGAAAAATTAAAAGTTGCGTCTTTGTTTTGCGGATGTGGAGGAACAGATGTTGGGTTAATTGGAGAATTTGATTTTTTAGGAAAGCATTATGATTCTAATTGTATGGAGATTGTTTATGCTAATGACATAGATGATAATGCCTGCAGCATCTTTAAAGAAAATTTTGGCATCGTGCCTGATAATCGTGACATTCGGGCAGTTAAGACTGAAGAGATACCAGATTTTGATATTTTAACAGGAGGATTTCCTTGTCAGTCATTTTCTATTGTAGCACAGAATCCAAAGCGCTTGGGAGTAAAAGATGAAAGAGGAAAGCTTTTCTTTGAGATGTGTAGAATTTTGAGGGAGCGTCAGCCTAAATGTTTTATTGCAGAAAATGTAAAAGGAATACTTACGGCAAATAAAGGAAGTGCATTCCCACTAATTTTGAAAGAGTTTGAAAATAGTGGCTACGATGTACAATATAAAATTTTAAATTCTGCTGATTATGGAGTTCCTCAGAAAAGAGAGCGTGTTATTATTGTGGGGTTTAGAAAAGATTTGAACATAAAATTTTCGTTTCCTGAAGCAGAAATAGAAGATGAAACTCAATATACACCATTAAAGACAGTTATAGAAAAATATGTAGATGAAAAGTATTTCTTTAGCGAAAGAGCTGTTGTAGGAATGATGAAAAATCGTGAAAATATGAATAAAGGAAGAGCACAGGATATCAATAAACCTTGCAATACTGTTGGCGCTCATTTGGCAAAAGTATCTCTTAATAGTACCGATCCAGTGCTTATGGAGGGTGATAGATATAGACGATTTACACCGAGAGAGGTGGCGAGAATCCAATCTTTCCCAGATGATTTTAAACTTGTTGGAAGCGAGGCTGCACAGTATAGGGCTTTGGGGAATGCAATTCCTCCTGTAATGTTTTGGTATGTTGCAAAAGCAGTAAGAAAAGAACTGGAAGAGATATAGAATGGATAATCTGACTAAAGAGCAGCGAAGAAAAAATATGCAGAATATCCGCGCAAAAGATACAACTATAGAGGTAAAATTGCGGAAAGCATTGTGGAGTAAAGGTTATCGTTATAGAAAAAATGATAAGCGATTGCCGGGAAAACCAGATATTGTTTTACCAAAGTATAAAATAGCCATTTTTTGCGATAGCGAATTTTTTCATGGAAAAGATTGGGAAATTTTGAAACCCAGGATCGAGCAAGGAGATAATAGCGAATATTGGCTGAATAAAATTTCTAAGAATAGACAGCGTGATGATGAAGTAAATAAACAACTTTTATTTAAAGGGTGGACGGTAATTAGATTTTGGGGCAAAGACATTCAGAAAAATCTTGATGAATGTGTAAAAGTTGTAGAAGAAACGATTTTTGATATTCTAATCGGAGAAGTGGGAAATTCAGAAGATATGTCTTAAAATCAGATTTAGATAATATTGTGAAGGCTGATGGAGAGGGTGAAAATATGGATATTATATTGAAGTGTGTTAGAATTAATAATTTTCGTTCAATTGAGAATATGGAAGTTGATTTGGGTGCTATAAACATTTTAATAGGACAAAATAATGTGGGAAAATCAAATTTTCTTAAAGCATTAGATATTGCTTTTAATGGCTCAAGAACAATTTCGGAAGAAGATATTTATATAAAATACAACGAACATTTGTCTAGAAACAAGAAAGCTATTATAGATTTGAAAATATGTCCTTTTAATGGGGAAACCGTCGAAAAAATTTTTTCTGATTTTTGGACAAGTGTATTTACAGATAAATGGATTACAATAGATGAAATTAATGGTAGTTATGTTGGGATTAGAACCATTATTGAATTTGATATAAAGAAAAATGATTACATTATTGTGAAAAAACCTATAACTGAGTGGAATGATTCCATCGAGACATCTAAAGTTGGAAAGAGACAACAATATACAAGTGACATGTATGACTATATTAATAATTACTATATTGATGCAAAAAGGGATATTATTACTGACATTCGAGATAGAAAATCATATTTTGGGAAGGCAACATCTAAGATTGATTTGTCGGAGGAAAAAATACAAGAATTAGAAGAAAAATTGAATTCTGTTAATCAGGAAATGATTAATAATATTGCTGCGATTAATGAAACAAATGAGAGTTTGTCAAAAATAAGCACAACTATGGGAAGTAGTAATAGTAAAGTGCAAATAGAACCATTGACAAGAAAAATAGGGGACTTGCATAAAGGAATGGATATTACTTTTAAAGAAAATGATACGGCAGCGTTTTCAGTAATGCAACATGGAATGGGGACAAGAAGTTGGATTTCATTTCTGACATTAGGAGCGTATGTCGATTTTTTTCATAGAAGTATTAAGGAAGATGACGAAGAGGCAGATGATTTGGTCATACTATCATTAGAGGAACCAGAAGCACATTTGCATCCACAGGCTCAAAGACAAATATATCAGCAATTAGATGGGTTTCAAGGTCAAAAGATAGTTAGTACACATTCTGCAAGCATATTAGCACAAGCAGATTTAGATGATATTATTCATTTTAAAAAAGTTAATGGTAAAACAGTGGCAAAGCGATTTGAAAAAAGTAATTATCAAGCAAATGAAATAGCTAAGATAGAACGAGAAGTAATTAATACTCATGGAGAGTTGATTTTTTCGTCAGCAATAGTTTTATGTGAAGGAATAACGGAAGAGCAGGCCTTGCCGATTTATTTTAAAGAATTCTTTGGGGTTGAGCCAGTGTTTTTAGGTATTAACATAATAGGTATTGGAGGACAAAATTATCAAACATATTTAAAATTTATTAAAGAATTTGAATTGAAATGGTATATTTTTAGTGATGGTGAAGCTGCAGCAAAAAAGAGTGTCAGAAAAGCGGTGAGAGTATTGACTGCTGAAGCATATGAAAATTTGTTAAATGTTGTAGTAATAGAAAATGGATATGATTATGAGAAGATGCTTATAAAAAATGGAAATTCAGATGAAATTATAGCAGCGATTAATGAGATTAATGGAAGTGATAATTATTATACAAGTTACATTGAAAAATTGAATGGTGAAGAAAAAAAGAAAAGAAGAAAAACAGATAAACCACCTTGTACTTTGTGCGGACAGGATATTTATGAAGATTATGTTGAAGAAATTGAGGGATTGGATGATAATGAGACAAATCTTTATAGATGTATGATATCTTCAGATGGAAAAGCAAAATATGCATCGACAGTCGCTCAATATATAGTTGGTGCGCAAGAAATAAATAAAAGATTTACGAGTGAAATTTTAAAATTATTGTTACAGATTGAGAGGGATTTTGGTTTGCAAAGAAGGAGTGAGTATAATGACATTGAATCTGTCGGAGAAACAGCAGGAGATTGTTGATTTTACAGAGGGGGCGTTGCTGGTGAAGGCAGGACCTGGAAGCGGAAAAACTCGTGTGCTGATTGAACGTATTAAGAAACTTTTGCATACAAAAAAACGCTCAAAAATTTTAGCATTAACATTTAGTAATTTGGCGGCAGAAGAGATGAAACAAAGGTTAGAAGAGGATAAAGATGTCGAGGAATTGATGGACAATGTCACTGTAGGTACTATTCATTCATTTGCGCTTGACCTGGTTCAAAGAAGAGGTAACCTGGTAGGTTTGGATGAGGGATTAACCATATTTGAGAATACAGCTGATAGGGTAAAATTATTACGAGATGTATTTATAAATGATTCAGAATTTAGTAAGATTTTAAGGCAAAAAGATAAGCCGGAGAAATTTTTAAACGAATGTCTTGATTGGATTGCTGAGCAAAAAAAGAAATTTATTTCGCCAGAGATGTGTGATGAAGAAAGCGTATCTAGTCGCTTATATCAGGAGTATAATCAATATTTATTACAACAAAATGCAATGGATTTTGATGATATACTATTTTATGCGTATCGTATATTGATGGAAAATCCTAGTATACAAGGTATGTATGCTTCTTTATATAAATATATATGTGTAGATGAATCTCAAGATTTAAATTATGCACAGTATGAATTAATAAAAGCGTTATGTGGAACCAAAATTCATAATGTTATGTTTGTTGGGGATGAAAATCAGTCTATATACGGTTTTAATGGCTCTAACAGTGATTTAATGACAAAGAGTTTTGTAGAGGATTTTTCGCCTGCTGTATTTGTGCTGCAGGAAAATTTTAGATCAGCAAAGAAAATTGTTGAGTATGCTAATGTTTTGGAAAACACAAACAGTGTATCCAATTATTATTATGAAGGTGAACTGAAGGCGTATGAATGCCAGAATGAAGATAAAGAGGCCGAATTTGTAGTTAATAAGATTCTGGATTTGAAAAAAAATGGGCACAAAGATATAGAAAATTTACCAGAATATGATGACTTTGCGGTTATAGCAAGAAATAGATATGTATTAATGACCGTAGAAAAAAAGTTGAAAGAGCTTAATATACCATATTTTTATAAAAAAACAATAAATGGTATTGAATGTGAGTCAGAATATGTAAAGGTATTTGATCTGGCATTAAGAGTTTGGGTAAATGAGAATGATTCTGTTCATTTAAAGCAACTATGCACATTAGTTGGAAATGATAAAGCTTCTTCACTTGAAGAGGCTCTACAAGATAGAAAGTACGTGGGAATAGTTAATGCTTTAAAATATATGAATGATGATGATTTCCAGTTTGGAAAGGGAATAAAAGGAATAAAAGAATATGTTGAAAAGGACACAACTGCGTTTAATGAAGATGAAAAATATTTAATTATTGGAGATTTGGAACAATGGAATTGCCATTGGAAAAAATATTGTTCAATGATACCGAGGGAAAACAGAACGCTGCTTTCCTTTAGGAATAGTATATCATTGGGTAAAACACAAGATGTATCTAAAGATACAGGTGTAGCATTGCTTACAGCACATATGTCAAAGGGGCTACAATATGAGGTGGTGTTTGTTGTTGGACTGACAGAAGGGACTTTTCCTGATTATCGAGCTGTTTCGGCCGGAACGAGAGAAATGGGACAAGAAAAAAATAATATGTTTGTAGCAGCAACAAGAGCAAAAAGGCTTTGTTATTTTACTTATCCAAAGTTTAAAAGGATGCCTTGGGGAGATGTGAAAATCCAAAAAAAATCCAGATTTTTGGATACAGTTCCAATTGAAGTCATGTAGAGTGTGTCACAACAATTGTCATGATGTGTGTGCAATATATTATTGATGCGATGGATTGGAAAGAGGATATCATAGGTCTTGATCGAGTAGAAACACCGGAAATTCTGGTAGAAGCTATTCGGGAAGCGGTTATTAATTCTTATGGACATAGTTTACTTATAAGCCACCAGAAAGAACTCACAATGAGTCATAAAAATCTGGTGGCAGTGAATAGTTTTCTATGAGGTGAACAAAAAATTGCGGCTACATTTTGGCTACAAAAATATTATGAACGAAGCAGATTATGCGTATAAATCATTATAAAACAGATAAAAAACGCACTAATAATACATTTTAACTGCAATCATACAAATAGAAAAGACGAGTTCGAGTAACGGACAGAACCCCGGAAATGCTGATATAATGGGCATTTCCGGGGTCGATTTATGTCCTTTGGCTCTAAAATGGCTCTAATTGTTTTCTGTGAAGTTATTTTCAGTAAGCGCCGTAAGCGCCAAATATTCCTGCGGATTTCCTAATTCTCAAGTTTCACCTATAATT
>CAZOKT010000069.1:0-10180 GCA_964580505.1 uncultured Parabacteroides sp.
AATCAGCTCTTTATACGTAATCTAAGTTTAATATAAGTTGATGTATGAAAGGCGGGGCAAGGATTTTTTCTTGTCCCGTTCTTGTTTATGCGCCTTTCCCTCCCTTTCTTCTAAACAAATTCATCCTACGGAGTTAAAAATATCCGGATATTTGCATCTCCGTACTTATACGAAGTAGCTAATACCCTGATATTTATAATAAAAAATCCTGATTTCGCCGAAAGAAAGAGGAGGATTATACCAAAAACAGTCCTCTCTGCTCTCAGAAAATCCTTGTTTCTCTTGTGTTTAATGGTTTCTCGCGATTCAAAGCTCCTCTTTTGCACTTTTCGAGAAAAATTAAGGCATCCAATGTTCTCATTCGGCACAATCGTTGTATCTTTGTTCATCATTACAAACTGACAAACACATAATGCTATGGGGATTTTCTCGTTTTACAACATGCGCAAGCCGCGCCAGTTCGACCATAAGCCCATATACTGGGACCCGCACAAAGAGGAGATGGAAGAACGGCAGCGTAAGATAAGGATTGAATTGGGCTTGGAGAAACCGGATGAAAATTTCAAGCCGCGAATCAAAGGAACGTTCATCGAAGGGACAAAACACCTGAAACGCAGTGTGGAGAAGGGTGAAGACGCGCGAAGCCGCAAGTATAAGTCTTCAAAACTGATCGTCGCCTTAGTTATTTTAGGGCTGATATTTTGGTATTTGTTCTGGTCATGAGCGACATCATCCATCTTCTTCCTGACAGTATAGCAAACCAGATTGCGGCTGGTGAGGTTATCCAGCGGCCGGCTTCGGTAGTGAAAGAACTGGTGGAGAATGCCATTGACGCCGGAGCAACGCACGTGCAGATACTGATTAAAGACGCCGGCAAGACGCTGGTGCAGGTGATTGATGACGGGAAGGGCATGTCTGAAACCGATGCACGGATGTCCTTCGAGCGTCATGCGACCTCCAAGATTGCCAAAGCGGACGATTTGTTTGCTCTCTATACGATGGGATTCCGCGGCGAGGCACTGGCGTCTATTGCGGCAGTGGCACAGGTCGAACTGCGCACGCGACTCAAGGGGGCGGAAGTAGGCACGCGCTTGGAGATTGCCGGTTCGCAGCTCCAATCCATCGAGGCGGATTCGTGCGCCGAGGGCAGCAGCTTTTCGGTGAAGAATCTGTTCTATAATGTGCCGGCAAGGCGGAAGTTCCTGAAGTCGAACGAGACGGAATTCCGGAATATCCTGAATGAGTTTGAGCGCATCGCTTTGGTGAATCCCTCAGTTGCCATATCCTTATACCACAACGACACGGAGATACTGAATTTGCCAGAGAGTGGAATGAGGCAGCGCATCCTCAATATCTACGGAAAGAATATGAACCATAAGTTGCTCTCGGTAGAGGCGAAAAGTTCGCTGGTTACCGTTTCCGGGTTTGTCGGTCGTCCCGATACGACGAAAAAGCGCGGAGCGTTGCAGTACTTCTTCGTGAACGGCCGCTTCATGAAGCATCCGTACTTCCACAAAGCCGTGATGCAGGCCTATGACCAGCTGATTCCTGTCGGTGAGATGCCCAGCTATTTCCTCTACTTCCAAGTTGACCCGGCAACCATCGACGTCAATATCCATCCGACAAAGACAGAGATAAAATTCGAGAATGAGCAGCCCATCTGGCAGATTCTGCTGGCTGCCGTACGGGAAACGTTGGCAAAGTCGAGTGCGGTTCCTAGCCTTGACTTCGACATAGAGAATGTCATCGAGATTCCGGTCTATAATCCGGAGGCAACGAATTGGAGCAGAGAAGCGCCCAAAGTACAAATCAACACCTCCTATAACCCTTTCCGTGCAGAATCGAATGAACTCAGCGCGCCACCGCTACCAGACTGGTCAGAGCTTTACAAAAACTTCGAAGCAGAACGTTCTGCCGTCCTGCTTCCGGATGAAAACGTGATAGAAAAGCGTATGGGAGTGGAAAACGAACCCTACTCTGTTTCGTCCCCGAAGGAAGAGAAGAGTCTGTTTGCCAACGTCAACTCTGCACCTGCCGTCCTGCCCTGCTTCCAATACAAGAATCATTATCTGGTTACGACGCTAAAGTCCGGCATGGCCATTATCGACCAACATCGGGCACACGTCCGCATCTTGTTCGAGCAGTATCAGAAATCAATCAAGCAGCGGAAAGCAGCTTCCCAACAGATGCTTTTCCCTGCAATGGTAGAGTTTACTCCGACAGAAGAGGCTATCCTGCCCGATTTGATGGATGAACTGACTTCTTCCGGTTTTGACCTGAGTAATTTAGGTGGGGGAAGCTATTCGATAAACGGCATTCCGGCAGACATGGAAGGCGTAGATTGCGTCATATTGCTCAAAGAGATTATAGACAAGTGCATCGATATCGGCAGCAAAGCACATGAGGAAATCTGCGATATGATTGCCTTCTCTTTAGCTTCCGCACAAGCAATTCCCGTTGGGAAGCCGCTGTCTATCGAAGAAATGGACCACCTGCTTGCTTCGCTGTTCCTCAGCACAAACATCAACTTGACACCGGACGGAAAGACGATACTGACGCTGCTCACCGATGAGGAATTAGACAGCCGTTTTCGCAGATAACTCAAGCGGAAACGGCTCGTATCGGTACAGCACTTCCGCTCTCCCGCCAGAGAACGTGGTACGTCGATAAGCCGCTGGTTCGAACTCTCACGAAACAACAAATCAGAAATAGTCTCATTACGATCACCCGCTTTTCAATGGAAAAAATGTATTTTTGCCCCGCAAAAAGGAAGAAGTATGAATCCATTAGAAATTATCAAGAAATATTACCCGAAAGAATCAGAGGCTTATCGCATTCTGACTATCCATAGCCGGAGTGTAGCGGACAAAGCATTAGCCATTGCCCGTATGCATCCGGAATTAAACTTGGATTTGCCCTTCATCGAGGAAGCAGCGATGTTGCACGATATTGGCATCTTCAAATGCGATGCGCCGGATATCGACTGTCACGGAAATGCGCTATACATTTGCCACGGCTATTTAGGGGCCGAGCTGATGCGCGCCGAAGGCTTTCCGTGCCACGCTTTGGTGTGCGAACGACATACAGGCACCGGTTTGTCTCTAAAGATGATAGAAGAGCAACAACTCCCTGTGCCGCATCGGGATATGTGTCCGGTTTCATGGGAAGAACAAATTATCTGCTTTGCCGATAAATTTTATAGCAAAACCCATTTGGATAAAGAGAAAAAGCCGGAAAAGATTCGGAAGAGCCTGTCTAAATATGGTGCGGAAACGCTTTCACAATTCGATAAGTGGTATAAACTCTTTTTAGGGGAATAAATAAGCCGTACTCCGTATTTTATTATACCTTTGCCGATTGTAACGTGATACGGTGAATTTATACGTAAATGAAACTTAGAGTTCTATTAACCCTTTTGACTTATATCATAGGTAGTTGGGCGTTAAATGCCCAGCATGAGATAACTCCACCCATTTACAAGTCCGAACAAGCTGTTGCCGATTCAATCCAATTAGACGAATTGACAGCACCGGACTCTATTACCGTATCAGATATTGCACCTCCAGATTCTATTGTTGCACCGGACTCCATCGCAACGGATTCTACTTCGCGTAGCGGATTGGACGCACCCGTAACTTATCAAGCCACTGACTCTATTGTTATGACCTCCGATAATATGGCTTATCTATATGGTGATGGAGATGTAAAATACCAGCAAATCCAGCTCCAAGCCGAAGAAATCCAAATGAGCATGGACAGTAGTTTGGTGTTTGCCAAGTTCGGAATCGACTCCGTCGGAGAGGAATTCGGCTATCCACTATTTATCGACGGCTCAGACCAATATGAATCTAAAACCTTGCGTTATAACTTTGAAACAAAAAAAGGATTCATTACTGATGTCATTACGCAACAAGGCGAAGGCTACGTAACGGCCGGAAAAACCAAAAAGACAGAAACCGATGCGTTGAATATGGTAGGCGGAAAATATACGACATGCGATGAACATGAACATCCGCACTTCTATATCCAAATGACAAAAGCGAAAGTTCGCCCGAAAAAGAATATCGTAACCGGACCTGTTTATATGGTATTTGAGGATGTACCGCTCTATCCGATAGGGCTTCCGTTCTGTTTTTTCCCCTTCTCAAGTTCCTATTCATCCGGAATCATCATGCCGACATTCGGTGATGAATCAGCCCGCGGTTTCTATCTGCGCGACGGAGGATATTATTTTGCATTAAACGATTATATGGACTTAGCCCTGACGGGCGAAATCTATACGAAAGGTTCTTGGGGTCTTACTGCCCAGTCGAGCTATAAAAAACGCTATAAATTTTCCGGAAGCTTTACTGCATCCTATTTGGTATCCAAATATGGAGATAAAGGATTGGCGGATTATAGTGTTTCAAAGGACTTCAAACTTACGTGGACACATACGCAAGACTCAAAGGCAAATCCTTATCTATCCTTTTCGGCAAGTGTCAATTTTGCCACAAGTAGCTATGACAAGAATCAATTGTATGGCTTATACAGCCAAGGGTCAACCAGCAATACGAAGAGTTCTACGGTAAACATCACCAAAAAGTTTCCCAACAGCCCGTTCACTATTTCCGGGACAATGTCTATCAACCAAACCACACGCGATTCATCCATATCGGTTACTCTGCCGGACGTTACCGTTACCATGAGCCGTATTTATCCGTTCAAACGCAAACGTGCCGTCGGCAAAGAACGTTGGTACGAAAAAATATCCATGTCTTATACTGGCTACTTGCGAAACAGCATCAGTACAAAAGAAAACTTATTATTTAAGTCGAATCTGATAAAAGATTGGAATAACGCTATCCAGCATCGCATTCCGGTGAGCGCCACGTTTACTCTCTTTAACTACCTGAACATTTCTCCTTCCTTCAATTATACCGAGAACTGGTACACACAAAAAGTACAACAAGGATATAACAGAAGTAAAAACAGTATGGCGGCAGTTGATACAACCTATGGTTTTTATCGCACTTATGAATATGATGCTTCGGTCTCTGCTTCTACTACAATATATGGTTTTTTTAAGCCTTTACCTTTTTTCGGAGGTAAGAAAATAGAAATGATTCGTCATCGCGTGGAGCCTTCCATCAGCCTCAGTTGGCATCCGGACTTCGGTGCGTCTAAATATGGCTTTTATGAAAACTATGTTTATACAAATGCACAAGGTGAAGATGTTTTAGTGCAATACTCTCCTTTCTCCGGACAGGTATTCTCTCCTCCATCAGCAGGGAAATCCGGCTCTATAGCATTTACACTGGACAATAATCTGGAGATGAAGGTACGATCGGATAAAGATTCAACAGGCTTCAAGAAGATTAGTTTAATTGATAAGCTGTCGCTCTCCCAATCTTACAACATGGCGGCCGATTCTTTCAAATGGAGCAACCTATCTGTCAGTTTACGCTTAAAGTTTTCAAAGAATTATACCCTGAACCTAAGCGGAACGTTCGATAATTACCTCTATGAATATGATGAAACAAATCATCAGGCACGCCAAGTGGACAAACTGAGATGGAGCGTGGGTAAATTTCCTCGTTTACGGCAAACCGGAACAAGTTTCTCTTATACTTTTAATAATAGCACCTTCAAGAAATGGTTCGGAGGAGGTGGTCCGTCAGACAGTAACGAAGAGCCTCCAGGCGGTGACGGCGTACCCCCGGAAGGTGGCGATGCAGAGAATTCCGAAGGAGAAACAGGCCAGAGAGAGCGTTTGCTGGGAAAGAAGAAAGACGACGGTGAATATGATGCGGACGGTTATTATATGGCAACCGTCCCGTGGAGTTTATCTTTCAGTTACAGTATGAGTTTAGCTTATAATACAAGCAGCTTTAATCAGGAAAAGAACGAATATGACTATCGTATCACGCAAGCTTTAAGCTTTAATGGAAATATCCAGCCCACCAAGAACTGGCGCTTCAGCTTCAATGCGACTTATAATTTTGACACGAAAAAGATTTCCTATTTATCGTGTAATCTGACGCGTGATATGCATTGTGTCCAAATGACCGCCAGCTTCATGCCCGTTGGTGCCTACAAATCATACACCTTCTCCATTGCAGTCAAATCATCATTACTGAAAGATTTGAAATACAATAAGAGCAGCAGTTATCGCGAAGGACAACAGTGGTACTAATGAAAGTTATTTTCTATGTCCGTAAAAAGATACTTTCTAAGAATTTACCAATCAATAGGTTCCTTTCCACAAGCTATCAGATAGTCATTAGCCCTGCTAAAGTGCTTATTTCCAAAGAATCCTCGATAAGCAGAAAGAGGAGAAGGATGTGCCGATTTCAGTACAAGATTCCGATTTGCATCGATGAATGCGCCTTTTTTCTGCGCATACGAGCCCCACAGGATATATACCAAATGGCTGCGTGACTCGGCCAACTGGTGAATCACGGCATCCGTAAAAGTCTCCCACCCCCGGTTCTGATGCGAACCGGCTTGATGGGCGCGCACAGTCAATGTGGCATTCAGAAGGAGCACACCCTGCTCCGCCCAGCGGATCAGGTTCCCGCTCTTAGGTATCGGTTTACCTAAGTCTGTCTCTATTTCCTTGAAAATATTTACCAGCGACGGCGGGAAAGGCGTGCCATCCTGTACGGAGAAGCAAAGTCCATGCGCCTGTCCGGGTTCATGATAAGGGTCTTGTCCTAAAATAACCACCTTAACCTTATCAAATGGACAATATGCGAAAGCATTGAATATGTAAGGACCGGGCGGATAAACTGTCGTCGTTTTATATTCCCGGCGCACAAAGTCCGTCAGTTGTTTAAAGTATTCTTTCTCAAACTCCGGAGCCAATTGCTCTTTCCAACTTTGTTCTATTTTTACGTCCATGACACTATGTCCTTCAATTTAAATCAGATTGATACCGGCTTCTTTTGCTTCCTTCCGCATCTCTTCAGGCCAGATACTGGATTGAATCTCACCGATATGAGCTTTACGCAGGTAAAACATACAAAGACGACTTTGACCTATTCCGCCTCCGATACTTTGAGGAAGTTCACCATTTAACAGGCGTTGATGGAAGAAAAGTTCTTTGCGCGCTTGCGTACCGGTCATTTCAAGCTGCCTCAACAAAGCTGTTTTATCTACACGGATTCCCATAGAAGAGAGTTCTAAGGCATGGTTCAGTAATGAATTCCAAACCAACAAATCACCATTGAGGCCGATGTGCCCGTCTGCCGTTTCGGTTGACCAGTCGTCATAATCCGGAGCACGTCCGTCATGTCGTTTTCCGTCGCTTAGTTTTGCTCCGATACCGATAATAAATACAGCTCCATACTCTTTCGCGATAGCGTCTTCGCGCTCTTTAGGCGTAAAATCCGGGTACATTTGCAACAAATCTTCGGCATGAATGAAATGAATCTTAGGCGGAAGTACCGGTCGAATTGCAGGGAACAATTCATACACCAGATATTCCGTCCGCACCATTGCCGCATAAATCCGCTCTACTATCTCTTTCAGGAAAGTGATATTGCGCTCTTCCGGCTTCATCACACGCTCCCAATCCCACTGATCTACGTAAAGCGAGTGCATATTGCCCAGCTCCTCATCCGAACGGATAGCGTTCATATCCGTGTAAATGCCGTAACCTTCCTCAATATGATAATCTGCCAACGTCAGACGTTTCCATTTGGCCAACGAATGAACAATCTCTGCTTTTGCATCTCCCAAGTCTTTTATCGGGAAAGAGACGGGACGTTCCACGCCATTCAAATCATCATTGATTCCCATACCTTTCAACACAAACAACGGAGCTGTAACACGCCGTAACCGAAGCTCGGATGAAAGATTTTGCTGGAAGAAATCCTTTATTGCTTTTATACCCAATTCCGTCTGAGGGAGATTCAATAAAGCTTTATAATTTTTCGGTTTAATCAAGTAGCTCATATTACCATTTGTTTTTAATCATTTCTTGTTTCTTATTTCATGCGTGGCAAAGGTAATTATTAATGTGGCATTATCAATAAGATTCCTTATTTTTATTGCAAAATGATAGTTTTATCCAAGTTCGGCGTTTTTCACTAAATAATCTGCATTGGGATTTGGTTTCTAAATATATTATGCCTACTTTTGTGGCATCAAAAGCACGGTTCGGTAGCTTAGCTGAATAGAGCGTCAGATTCCGGTTCTGAAGGTCGTGGGTTTGAATCCCACCCGAATCACGGATTTGTTTCCAGAATATCATTCAAAGAACGCTGGTATTTGCGAAAATACTGGCGTTCCTCCTTTTTTATAGAACTTTTGTTTATAAAATTCTTGCCGAATTCCCCTCTACATACAATGCAGACGGCATCAGGCACGGAAATCGTCAAAGTTCGGGTGAAATAACATCACCGGTTTGTTTCATACTTTTGAGGCTTCGGGAGGACAACGGTTCCCCGAAGCCTTTGCTCTATCCGGAAGTAAAATACATAAAATTGGTAGTGGAAAACGCCGTGCAGCTCTGCGAGAAGGTTTCACTGAGAGGTCGGCTCGTGTGCCAAAACCTTTGCTACATTCTTCCGCGTTTCACTTTTTATGCGTAACTTTGCGCTCGAAATCAATAAAGTAGAAGTTATGAGTCATAATTTATTAAAAGGGAAGAAAGGAATTATATTCGGTGCGCTGAACGATTTGTCTATTGCTTGGAAAGTGGCAGAAAAAGCTGTAGAAGAAGGTGCTACAATTACGCTGAGCAATACTCCGATGGCTATCCGAATGGGACAAGTAGATGAATTAGCCAAGAAAATAAACGCAGAAGTCATTCCTGCTGATGCGACAAGTGTAGAAGATTTACAAACCGTATTCTCAAAGTCAGTAGAGATTTTGGGCGGACCGGTCGACTTTGTGCTGCACTCCATCGGCATGAGTCCGAACGTTCGCAAGAAACGTACGTATGATGACCTGGATTACAACTTCTTGGAAAAAACATTAGACGTTTCGGCCATCTCTTTCCATAAAATGCTTCAAGTGGCGAAGAAGTTGGATGCCATAGCCGAATATGGTTCGGTTGTCGCATTAAGTTATGTAGCTGCCCAACGTACTTTCTTCGGATACAACGACATGGCAGACGCAAAGAGCTTGCTGGAGTCTATCGCACGCAGCTTCGGATATATCTACGGACGCGAAAAGAACGTGCGTATCAATACAATCTCTCAATCCCCTACTCCGACTACGGCCGGGAACGGCATCAAAGGCATGGAGCATCTGATGGACTTCGCCAATAAAATGAGTCCGCTGGGTAATGCGACCGCAGACGAATGTGCAAACTATTGCGTGATGATGTTCTCCGACTTTACGCGGAAAATAACCATGCAGAATCTCTATCATGACGGAGGATTTTCGAGCATGGGCATGAGTCTTCGCGCAATGAACCAATACAGCAAGAGCTTGGATGAATATACGGACGAAAACGGGCATATCATCTATGGTTAATGAATAATCTTTCATTTCCATGTTAGTTAAGATTTATCCTGAGAATCCGAATCCGAAAGAGATTGCAAAGGTCGTCAAGATTTTGCAGGAGGGTGGATTAATCATCTACCCTACGGACACGGTTTATGCTATGGGATGCAATGCGCTGAATGTACGTGCTGTCGAGAGGATATGCAAGATAAAAGGCGTTAACCCGCAAAAGAGCAATCTGTCTATTATCTGTTATGATTTATCCAACCTCAGCGAATATGCAAAGGTGAACAATGCGACATTCAAATTGATGAAACGCTGCCTGCCGGGACCTTATACTTTTATTCTCCCGACCAGCAGCGAGCTTCCCAAGATTTACAAGCATCGTAAAGAAGTGGGCATCCGTGTGCCGGATAATACTATCGTGCGGACAATTGTACAGGAACTGGGAAACCCATTGCTAACAATGTCTGTGCACGATGAGGACGACGATGTGCTGGAATATTCTACCGACCCTGAGCTTATCGAAGAAAAGTATGCGAATAGCGTTGATTTGGTTATAGACGGCGGATATGGAGGGTTAGAACCTTCTACGGTAATAGATTGTACAACAGATGAATTTACCATCATCCGGCAAGGCAAAGGAGAAATCGTCTTATAACCAATTCGGCTGGGAAACCTTCCCGATGGTGTCGAGAGCAAATCCCAAGCCGGGAAACCTTCCCGATGGCGTCGAGAGCAAATC